>NZ_NPDR01000002.1:0-300000 GCF_002811765.1 Leptospira saintgironsiae
GCGAAATGTGTCGGGATCTTTTCCTTTTTTAGAGATCCACACTGCTAAAAAGAAAAGGATTCCTAATATTAAAAATGTAGAAAGTCCATATCCTAAATATTTAGGGATCCAGATCGTATTTGCTTCAGAGACCCATTGTATATATATAAAATTCCAACTTAAAAAACCTAGAATAAAACCGATCCCGCTTCCTAAGAGTGCAAACCAGGAGGAAAATGAACCTTCTCCTATTCTATATAGATGACCGCTGATGCAGGAACCTGATAAGGACATTCCGAATCCGAATGCAAGTCCTCCCAGAAGAAGATGTATATGCACTGGAGAAATAAACGCATTAGGAGGAAGATAACCTGCATTAGGATCAGGGATCCAGGCTCCAAAAACTATTGAGTATCCGATAGTTGAAACTGCTAAAGCGGTTAAGATCCCAATAAGACCGGTACTTTCTTTTTTAATTAGGAAATCCTTAAAATTACAGAAAAAACAAAAACGGGTTCTTTGCATCAGGAATCCTAAAGATCCGCCCGCTAAAACACTGAAGGAAAAATCTCTTCCGTATCCTTCCTTCTCATTCAAATAATATGAAATATAAAATAGAAGAATGGAAACTATGCCAAAGCCTAGATAACGTTTCCATTCTCCGTTTTTGAACAGGGAAATATCTTCTGACATTCGCCTCTTCTTTTATTTTCCTGTCCAGACACTGCCGGAAGGATTGTCTATTGGAACTCCTACAGAATTTCCATATTCAGTCCAGGAACCGTCGTATTGTTTTGCTTCGTAGCCTAGGAGTTTTGATAGAACGAACCAAGAGTGGCTGGATCTTTCTCCTATTCTGCAATATACGATTACTGGTTTAGAGCCGTCTACTCCAGCTTCTGAATAAAGTTTTTTTAATTCTGCTACTGGTTTAAAAGTTCCATCATCTTGGTTTACTGCTTTTGCCCAAGGAAGATTGACCGCTCCAGGAACATGCCCAGCGCGGATCGCTAACTCTTGGATACCTTGAGGTGCGATAACTTTTCCGCTGAATTCATCAGGAGAACGAATATCTAATAATACAGTTTTGTTTTTGGATTCAACCGCTTTGAGAACATCAGGGAGTTTTGCTCTCAACTTTTTATTTTCACCAGAGATCTTATATGCGGTTGCGGTAGGGTTCGGAGTTTCGGAAGCTAATGGTCTTTTTTCCAATTCCCATTTCTTTCTTCCTCCGTTTAAAATTTTTACGTCCTTATGTCCGTAGTAATGAAAAATCCAAGCTCCCCAAGTAGCGAACCAGTTATTATTATCTCCATATAACACAACTGTGGAATCGTTATCGATCCCTGCTTTGGAAACAAGCTCCTTGAATTTTTCCTTAGACACGATATCTCTTCTGGGTTGATCCACAAGGTCCGTATGCCAACGGAAATTTATCGCACCCTTGATATGTCCTTTTTCATATACACCCGGATCCACACTCACTTCGATGAGACGGATCTTTGGGTTTTCCAAATTTTTGCTTAACCATTCCGTATCCACCAGAGAATCTTCGGGGGATGCCTGTAAGCCGAAAGATCCGGCGAGAAGAAACAGTAAGAATAAAACAGATACGAACTTTCTCATTTTATTTACCTCTTGTCTTATATTTTGTCGAGGTCTGGAAGCTACAAATATTACTATCCCAAATGACGGAAAAAATCCGTTATATTGAACAATATATTTAATATAACGCAATGGAATTAAATGGTGGGGCTAGGTAGAAGGGTGGAAGGAACTCCTTACTGCAAGGATTCCGCGTATTCTTTCAGTTTAGAGAAAAATCTGTCCGCTTCCGGATAGGCCAGGTGAAGTGCATCGCTGTCTTCGTAGATATCTTTGTTATCAATAAACCAAAGATATTGAGAAGAAGGAAAATTTTTCTGAACAGTTTCTCTGGTTCTGGTTTCTTTCGCGGAGACCAGAATTTCAGGATGCATTGGCATTTCGAAAAATATAGGCCTGACTCCCTTTGCTTCTAATTCTTTCAGAACAGAAGAAAGATAGATCATTCTATCATTCAATTTTTTTTGTTCTACGGCAGCGCCATACCAACGTCTTACTTCTTGTAGATGTTCTTCCTTTAGTCTTTTGGAAATTTCGAGAGATTCTTTTTCTCCCTTTGGTTCCGGTTTTGCTTCTGCTGCAAAAAATCGATCCGTAAATTGGGTCACAAATCCGACTGCATAATTCAAAGGTTGTTTTTCAGATCTAAGAACAGGGAAATTCCTTCTGGTGAAAACGAAAAAAGGATCAGTATTCTCTTGGGAGAATTTTTCATTTTCTTTTACCGAAAGTTGGTTCACTTCTATCAAAACAAATTTAGGAGAAGTATCTGAATTTTTTAATATAGATAATCCTGTTAATGCACCTTCTCCCACTAAGGAAAGATTGAACCAACCCGAGTCGGACTTTGGTAACATTCTATCCGACATAGAAGATCCAACGATCACATATTTGGAATCTTTTCCTTCTGTTAAAAAACTTTCTACTCTAACTCTGTTATGCTGCCACCAACTCTGTTTTGGTATTTTCTGAGGAGAAAGAAAATATACAAAACCGGAATATAATCCTAAGAAAAACAGAAAGAATGTAATGAGTCTGATAAAAAATTTCATAATTAAAACTGAAAATAAATAAACGCGGCAGAAGGCCCCTTGTTTAGAACGATCATAAATAGAAGGAATGCATAACCTATCGTCGAAACATTTTCTGTTGTTTCTTCCGGATATTTCTCTTTATACCATCCATAAAAATGATAGAAGAACACAGGGATCGAAAAGAATATTAAGAATGTGCAAAGTTCCCAATCAGTTCCCAAACTTAAATTTGTGCCTAATAATTTTAGATACTTAACCGCAGTTTGGAAATCAGGCAAACGGAATAATAGCCAGAGAAGTGAGACATTCAGAAACACAAACCCAGCCTTTATAAAGGAAAAGAAACGATTTTCAGGAAGTTTAAATGGAAAATTCTGATCTAAAAATCTTTCTACAAGTAATAAAAGTCCGTGGCCGATTCCCCAAACCATATATCTCCATTCTGCTCCGTGCCAAAGTCCACCTAAAGCCATGACCAAAAATAGATTTATATAAGTCCTGAAATTTCCTTTTCTATTTCCACCCAAAGGAATATACAAATAATCTCTGAGCCAGGTAGAAAGAGAAATATGCCATCTTCTCCAGAATTCAGAGAAGTTAGAAGATATATAAGGAAAATTGAAATTGGTAGGAAGTCTATATCCGAATAAAAATGCAGTTCCAATCGCAATCAAAGAATAACCTGCAAAGTCAGCAAAGATCTGGGCAGAATATCCGAAGATCAAAAGTATTAAAGTGAGAGTGGAATGATGTGCATTATAAGGAAAATCGATAACAAATGTAAGATCATTCAGATTATCTGCGATTACCGTTTTTAAAAAATATCCTAAGATCAGGATTTTCGCCGCTGCAATCCAAGGAATATCCTTGAAATCTTTTGTTTTTATCTGAGGAAAAAATTCTTTCGCCTTAACGATAGGACCAGCTACCAGCTGAGGGAAAAAATTAATATATAGAGAAGATTGAAGAATTAGTTTAGGGTAGGGGACCTTCTCCTTGAAAATTTCAGGACCGATCCTGTAAAAATCCACTACCATGCTGATTCCATGAAAGGTATAAAAAGAAATACCGATCGGAAGTGGTATTAGAAAAATCCAATGTAGGTCTGAGGCCCCTGAATTGCCTAAGAAAGTTTTGGCAAATAGACCACTATATTTAAAGAAAAATAATACACTTAAGTTTAGGACTACACCTAATGCTAAGACAGCTTTTTTAGATTTGAAATTGGGGGTTTGGATCAGGTAAACGATACTCGCGTTCCAGAAGATAGAGAACAAAAGTAATATGAGTAACCAAGGATCAGTATATGCGTAAAAATAAAAACTTGCTCCGACTACCGTCAGAAGTTGAAATCTTTTTAGAAAAGGTAGGTAGTAGAGAGTAAAGGTGATCAGTAAGAATATGAAAAATCCAAAACTATTAAAATTCATGGGAAAGAAAATCTGACTGGTTTAAATTCTTTCCTGTGACCTTTAGGTCAAGAACCTATTATACTTCTCTGGCTTCCTTAACTAAAAACATTTCGATCTCTCCCTTGTTCTTAGCTTTTATCAATCCCCTTGACTCGCAAATAAAATCCTCTCTCACAAAATGGAATGTGTCTAAGGAGATATTTACTTCTCCAGCGACTCCTGAGCTTTCCATACGGCTTGCAGTGTTGACTGTATCTCCCCAGATATCATATGCAAATTTTTCAGTGCCGATCACTCCTGCCACCACGCTGCCGGTATGGATACCCAAACGTAGTTCCCAGGTAGGAAGGCCTAAACTTTGCCTTTCTTCCTTCTGCTTTTTCATGAATTGTTGGAATTCCAATCCACAGAAAACTGCATCTCTTGCATGAGTATTATTTGGTGTAGGAAGTCCAGCAACGGCCATATAGGCATCTCCGATCGTCTTGATCTTCTCCAAGCCGTATTTTTTGGCGATCTTATCGAATTCTGCAAAGAAAAAGTGGAGTTCCTTCACGAGTTCCTCCGGGCTCATTTTTTCTGCGATTTGAGTGAAACCAGCCATATCGGTGAATAATACTGTAACGCTATCATAACGTTTTGGTTGGACAGTATCGTTCATTTTCAATTCATCTGCAATTGATTCAGGTAGAATGTTCCTAAGTAGGTTGTCTGACTTTTTTCTCTCTATATTTAAGTTTCTGCTAAGTATAAAGATCAATATCCCTGTAAGGATCTGTACGAAGATATAATTTCCCCCCAGATCCATATATTCTGAGTCTCTATCCTTTTGAGGAACAATGAAGTTTGGATATAAATATTCGAATATATATAAGAAGCCAGTGACAAACGCGTAGAATCCATAAATGAATAATATATTATGATTTTTTAAAAGAATAGTGGCGATCACCAATGCAGGAATGAAATAATAATGATTTCCTCCATTGGAACCTCCATGTAAAAACCAAAGAGAAGATAAATATACAAGTATCGTTAGATTTAAAGGCCAGAAAAGAACATAATAAATGTTCTTAAATCTGGAAAAATAATACATAATAAGCAGAATAACACCGGAGATCAGGTTCAGTATAATGACTCTATGAGAATATTCGGTTGTCTCTTCGAAGATGGAGCCTAATATATTTAAACTTCCGTTTACTAAGGAAATTGCGTTGAATAATCTATGCTCTAAGGAATTTCTTTTAGGATCCCCGAAAATTAGGTAAATAAGCTGGATAAGTTTCTGTTTCATATAGAAAGATCGGGGACGATTCTGTTCCCGAAGTAAAAATCTTTCAATGCTTTTAAAATAGAAAAAAGGCCGGCTCCCTTAGATTTGGATTGCCTGGAAATGTCGAATAATATCTTCCATTGGGAGAATAGTATGGAATATCTTTCTCCCCGCGAAAATCTGGGGTCGTAAATATTCGTAGATTCGGAAGTAACTCCATTCAATTCCACTATATGCAGATCTTTTCCTTCTAAAAAATCATTGAGGGAAGAGAATCTAATATCGTATCTTCCGAAATAAAAACCTTTAAAAGAAGAAGAGATCTCATGGATCTTATTTTCTAATTCAGGAGTGATCCATTCTGAACCATCCAAGAATAAGGTTCCCTGGCAATGGTTTCCGGCCTCTGAAAGGCAGATAGTTTCTCCTAATTTAGGGACCTTCTCCCAAGAATCTGAAAATCTTTTTTGAAATGTTTCTTTCTGTATTTTAAATCTGGGATGATTCTCCACCAATTGAGAAAGAGTAGAGATCCCATTTCCAACGATCTTCGGAAATACTTTTCTGGTGATTGAAAATATCCTACCTTTGGTTTCGTTTGGATATCTATAATAAAAAACCCCAACTTCAAATGGCCCTGGATGGAATTCTTGGATGAGTAGATCTACATTTGATTCCAGCAAACATTCTTCCAAATGTTTCGGGCTTAAAATTTTTCGGACACCTTGGCCTCTTTGTCCTGAATCAGGTTTGAGTATAACCGGAAATTCTAATCCAAGAGAATTCATTTTTTCTAAAATAGAATGTACATCTTTGGATCCTTTAGGAACTAAAAAGAATTTTAGTATGTTTTTAGGATCTAATTGTTGTAAAATTTTAAATTTAGATTCTCCTACAAGTCCACCGAGAGGAATTCCTGGATTTGCTGAAGCGATCGTTCCAAATCCTAAAGAAGAAAATGATCCGGATCGAATGGACCGAATTGATTCGAATGCTATATACGGTATTAGAGGTAGATACAATTTCCAAGTAGGCCAGAACTCCATTGGATCTGATTTCCTAAGAAGATCCTGTTCTGTTTGAGTTTCTAACATTAGATAACCGGATCCCAAGAAAGTATCAGCTTATTTGCATTATATTGTAATGTAGAAATCGCAAAACCAAAACTTTCAGGAATATCTTCGAACCCAAGATCATGTTCGAGAGCAACTCGGATAATTGCTTCATGATGGATGGTATGTTCTTGCACATAAAGTAATTCTCTTTCCCAAGAAGAACTTACCACATTCTCCAGCCCGGAAGAAGTATGAACTAGATAAGATACTTGGACTTCTCCTTCCCAATTTTTTTGTTCGAATTCCTTTATTAATTCTAAAAGACGATTTGCTGCTTCTTTAGGAGAATTTTCATAAAGAGGATTTCTTTCCCTTTGGTCATAAGAAACGAATCCCGCGTCATAACCGTTCAATAAAGCTTCCGCAAATTCCAAACAATGTCGGACTTGTTTGCCAATGCTTGCTCCGGACAATAGATGTAATGGACGAGTATAATTTCTTTCAGAGATCCTATATAATAAGTCTGCAAATCTCGAAAAAAGGATCTCGAGGGAATCGGTTAAGTCTGATTTTGTCTGCCTCATCGAGGGAAACTTCGATAGTTAAGAGCTCAGGTTACAGAGTAGAATAAAAAAACGCCTGCATAAGCAGGCGTTTCTGAAAGGAATATTCGGTTTGATATCAGCCGAATTTTCCAGAAATATAATCTTCCGTTTCCTTTTTGGAAGGATCATGGAACATCTTTTTAGTCGTATCGAATTCCACTAAGCGACCCATATAGAAGAAGCCGGTATAATCGCTTACCCTTGCAGCTTGCTGCATATTATGTGTCACGATCACGATGGTATAAGAATCCTTAAATTCAGAGATAAACTCTTCTACCTTTTTAGTAGAGATTGGATCCAATGCTGAACAAGGTTCATCCATTAAGATCACTTCTGGATTCATTGCGATTGCTCTTGCAATACATAACCTTTGCTGTTGTCCGCCGGAAAGTCCAAGAGCGCTATCGTTCAATCTGTCCTTAACTTCTTTCCAAAGTGCGGATTTTCTCAAACTTTCTTCGACAATATGGTCCATCTCGTCTTTAGAGACACCGCCGTTCAGTTTTAAACCGTAAGCGATATTCTCATAAATAGATTTAGGAAAAGGGAAGGACTTTTGGAAAACCATTCCGACCCTTTTTCTAAGTTCCACAACGTTCATGAGAGGATCATAAATATTGATCCCATCTATTTCCAGTTTACCATTCACTTTAGAACTGTCGATCACGTCGTTCATACGATTGATTGATCTTAAAAAAGTGGATTTACCACAACCAGAAGGTCCGATGAACGCAGTGACCTTCTTTGCATTGATTTCTAAAGAGATATCATGCAACGCTTGGTTTTCACCGTAGAAAAAATTGAAATGGCGGGATTTTATTTTTACTTTTGTATCTTTCATCTGCGATTAACTCCTCGCATCTCCAATAAAAACGTTATACATGGGCCTTACCCCTGGACTTCCTGATTCTGTATCTTAAAAATGTAGCGAAAAAACTCATCCCGAAGGTAAGAGTTAATAATACCACTGTGGTAGCATATTGTTTCGGCATTGCTGCGTCCACATCAGGCGATTGAGTTGCCAATACGAATAAATGGTAACCTAATTGCATGAACTGATCTGAAAGGTGAGAAGGTAATTCCGGTAAGGAATACACAACTCCTACGAATAAGATAGGAGCCACTTCTCCTGCTCCTCTTCCGATTGCAAGAATTGCTCCTGTTAAGATTCCAGTTAGAGAATTTGGTAGGATCAATTTCCAAATGGTTTGCCATTTGGTTGCGCCTAACGCGAGGCTGGATTCTCTCATTTCTCTCGGAATACTTCTCATAGTTTCTTCTACCGAGATAATGACTACGGGTAAGGTAAGGATCGCAAGAGTTGCTGCGGCCCAGATCAGAGCTGGTTTTCCCCAAACAGGAGTAGTATTACTTGCAACATAATCCATTCCCTTTCCGAGAAATTGGATAAAAAATCCTACACCGAATAGACCAAATACAATGGAAGGAACTCCTGCGAGAGTATTGATCGCAAATCTGACGGTCATTGCAAACTTAGAATCTCTTGCAGTATATTCAGAAAGAAAGATCCCAGTAGCAGTCCCAATCGGAATGCTAAATAAGATCATTATAAAAACTAGATATACTGTTCCATAGATTGCAGGAAATATCCCGCCTTCTAAGTTATTATTCCTTGGTGCTTCCGTCAGAAATTCCCAGCTAATACCTGAAATTCCCTTATAGAATATATTTCCAAGCATGAGAAGGACGGCCGATAAAATGAGTCCTGTAGCAAGCATAGGAGCACCGAGAGCTAATATGGAATAAATTTTATCTTTTATGACTCTTCTTTTTTTAAGTCTAACTTTTTTCCATTTCAAAGAGGTTTACCAAATCTTGTTTGTTTAGGTTAGGAGCCTTGGAACTTTTTCATAAGCCGTTTTTTAACATACAGCTCAGTGATTGCGTTCAAGGAAAAAGTGAATAGGAAAAGAAGAACTCCTAGGAAAAACAGAATATTATAATGTTCCGATCCCCAGATAACTTCTCCCATTTCCGCACCGATCGTGGCGGCAAATGTCCTACTCGGATCAAAAATACCGAAGCTCATCATTGGGGCATTTCCAGTAGCCATAAGAGCGATCATTGTCTCTCCAAAGGCTCTTCCTATGCCTAAAAGTACTGCTGCAAATACGCCAGGCAATGCTGCAGGAAGCATAACTCTATAAGCGGTTTGCCATTCAGTAGCGCCTAATGCTAAAGAAGCTTGTCTATAAGATTGAGGCACTGTGCTTAATGCGTCTTCTGCCACAGTAAATATGATAGGAGTGACTGCGATAGCAAGACCGATCCCTCCAGTCAAAGCGTTCAATCTGAAATCTATGTCGAAGGTTGCCTTTACTAAAGTAGCAACATCCATTAAACAGAAAAATCCGATCACAACGGAAGGGAAGTTTGCAAGCATTTCAATTGCTGGTTTTACTATCTCTCTTACTCTTGCAGGTACAAAAAACGTAATATTCAAAGCAGCTAAAATAGCTAAAGGCGCTCCGAGTAGAATCGCTATAATTGTAGTTTTTGCAGTTCCTACGATCAAAGGTAGAATACCAAACTTAGGAACAGAAGATACCGGCTGCCATATTTTGCTGAAAAGATTTTCGAAAAGAGAAAGTTTTTCAGGTTCTGGAGCAGCAACAGCAACAGGTTTATTTAATTCTAAAGTATCTCCATCGGGATTATATTCCGTAGGAGCCTGTGCCGTAGGTGCATCCGAGCTGGAGTCAGGATTATATTCCGATGGCGCTCCGGAGCTTTGTATAGTAGAGGTGGCTTGCGGAGAATCTGAGAAGAATAAGGAAGAAGCTTCTCTAAAGACGAAGAAAAAAATAAGAAGAATGATAAGGATGGAAGTTGCAGCGGTTCCTTTTACTAAGGTTTCCGCGAAAACGTCTATTTTTCTTCTGCTCGGATGTAATAGATATCTCAGCAGAGGATCGAGTTTGCTCATTGAATATTCCGAATTCTGGATTTAAGAACGGCCCCCGTTCCCGGGAGCCGATCACACAATATTACTTTTTCTTAAGAGGGAAGTAACCTACGTCCTTCACTACTTTTTGTCCGTCTTTTCCAATCACCCAATCGATAAACTTTTTAGTTTGGTCTTTAGGTGCTTCTCTCAGATAAAAATATAGATATCTGGAGATTGGATATTTATTGGTCAAAATGTTCGCTTCAGTTGGAAGTTCCGCTTTAGAGTTTGCGTCTGCAGAAACTGCAACGTCTTTAACTCCGGAAGCGTAAGCTGCTCCACCGTAACCGATTCCCCATTTGTCTTTGGAGATTGCGTTAACTAGTGCTGCAGTTCCTACCATATGTTGTGCAGAAGGATCAAAGTCTTGTTTTTCCAAAGCATGTTCTTTGAAATACTCGTAAGTTCCGGAGTTATTCTCGCGGCTATAAAGTACGATTTTATGATCTTCTCCGCCAACTTCTTTCCAATTAGTGATCTTTCCTGTGAAAATTTTACGGATTTCTTCCAGAGAAAGTTTTGCGACTGGATTCTTTTTGTTTACATAAAGAGAAATACCGTCGATTGCAACCTTGATTTCCACACCATTGGAATTATATTTTTCCTTTAATTGCTGGATTTCTTGAGGTTTGAGAGGGCGAGAAGCAGAACAAATATCTGTAGTTCCGTTGATCAGAGCTGCGATCCCAGTTCCGGATCCTCCTCCTGTAACTTGGAATTGAACGGATTTATCCGGGAAGGTTTCGGTCCATTTTTGAACCAGGATAACCATCGTATCGGATCCTTTTATTGTGATTGTCTTTTTCTCTTCCCCGGATACGGAAAATGAAGAAAGAGCGAATGCTAATAAGACAATAAGTCTTAAACCTATCTTTTTCATCTGTTTGATATTTCTCCTGAAATATTTTTGAATCATAAATGAGAACCGTTACGAACGGATTTCTCGAATATTACAATCCTGATACACTCTGTTCTGCTGCGTAGATTTGGCATTTTAACGCATTCTACGAAAATAAGCCCTTGCTGCAAGAAAGTACACAAGGGCTTTTTAATGTTAGTTGGTAGGAAATCCTACTGCTGTCTTAATCTTCTTCCCACAATCTCCTCCGGCTTGCCCCAGGTTTGGATCACAGGTATAATATCTAAAATTCACTGGACTCGCGTTTGTAGGAATTCCTGAACCCAAGAAACCCAAGCTGCTGCAAGTAGAAGTAGAAAGGGCAGATTTCCTAAGTTCTGTATCCAGAGAATGTCCAAACATTACATAAAGATAATAGTTGGTCGGAGAGATCGTAGAATTAGAAACTCCCAAAACGGTGAAATGATCGTAACATTCTCCCGTATAGTCAGTGAAATTTCCTGCAACCTCTACTACTACGATGGAATTGTTTCCGTCATCAGGAGTTCCAATCAAGGCTCCCAATAGTGCAGAATCTTCCTTTGTATTGGAAGAGCAAGAAATTGCTAAAAGTCCCAAAAGTGGAAGTATGAATTTAAGTTTAGATTTCATAATATTTACTTTCTCCTCTTCTTAATCTAACCTGGAGTTTAGTTGGTCCGGTGTAACCATTCCGGTCCAGAAAGTTGCCTGAAGCTGGAAGTAAACAGTTTGGTTATTGATCGTTTCAGGTTCTCTGGTCACAGGATCTATCCCCAATTTCAGAACTGGGATTTGATAGAATAATTGTGCTTTAAATAGATGTTTGTCTCCGAAAAGATTTAAACCGACCCAGTAATATTTTTTAAGATCGTTATCTTCTATCTTACCGTTACGATTGAAATCTCCTTTTAGGAAATCATATCTGAAAACAGGCATAATATAATATTTATCGAATATTTGGATATTATATCCTACTGTTGCCTGCCATCCTGAAAGACTGTTGGATGCCGCGCCGGTATAAGTTGTATAAGCTCCACTTAGGTAGAAACCGTTCCAACTCATAGTTCCGTCGTAGGTATAACCTCTTAGGTCCAGATTTTTTTGGCAATAGCTGGTTTGGTAGCTTGGAACAGTACAATCAGCAGTACTATTATCAGCAGTGGTTTGAGTAGTAAGAAGATACTGAGTAGGAGCTCCTCTTGGGATCGCACCATCCACAGCAAGGGAAGAAGCAGGGCCAGAACTAAAGCTTACGTTCTTGGTTTGCATTGTAGCAGCACCTAAGGAAATTTTTAGATCTTTTTGGAAGATCTCTTCTCCTTCCTGCCAGCCTACATTACTACCGTTTTCTTTCACCAAACCACCCAAAACGTTCCATTGAAGTCTCGCAAAATATAAAGGAGAATTCAGGATAGGTTGATTCGGTCTACCTGCAACAGTTAGATCTTGGCGTCTACCAGTTCCGTAGTCACCACCACCACCATGTCCGTTACCGGCCATAAGATCGATGGTCAGATATTTTTCGTATTTTCCTTCAAAAAAATCTTTTAAAGGAGAAAGTCTTAGGTTCACACCCATATCGAACTGAGGATAAGCGTTTGTCATATAAGAACGTTCTAATGCAATGAAGTTCGCAGAAGACATCAGATATTCTCTGTGGAATTGAGTAGGCAATTGGCCGAAGCTCAATCTTGCTCCCAAGATAGGAATGTTTACAAAAAGGAATGCTTCTTGGATATAACCTCTTCCTTCTCTTAAGGAAACATTAGTCACTTCTCCAGTGGAATTCTTAGTTTGGGTAATATAAGGAGCATTCAACATGTTCTCTCCCCTTAAGTTCAGAGCCATTCCCCACCAGGAATTACCTTGGTATTGTAATCCTAAACGAAGACGTCTGAAGTTCCAATCCACAGAATTAAAATCTTCATTACCGTTATTATAATTGGATCCGGTCTGTGCAGAGATACCTCTGAATTGTACCCTACCAGTGATGGTAAGTCTTTCCTTTTGGAGTTCGTCCGGTCTGCTTGTGAAATGGTTTGGATAAGGATTGAACTTAGGCTCGTTCTTATTGATGGCTTTATCCATCTTACTTTTAAAACGACCTGGACCAGGTTTGGTATATAATTGCCCATCCTGATCTTCATAAATAGTGAATTCTTCCTGCTTAGGTTTTTCCACTTTAGGAGTGTCGCCTGCTTGTGCAAGTTCCGTTCCCGGTGTAGTTCCCTGGGAGAAAATCGCCTGAGAATAGATGAATAGTCCCAGAATAAGAAAACTAGATCTAATCCCGTCTAAGTTCTTTCTATTTTTAGATTTCTGCTTCATTCAGAGTTACCTTTTCGATTCGCTTCCTTGAGTTTTTACCCTGCGAATTCTGTTTTACGTTTAGGTAACAGAATGATCTTTTTTAGTTACAAAATGATTACAGTATGGAGATGATTTGGTTACAGGCCTCCTGTGGCGAAGTTTTGTGCAAAACTGGTATCATTTAAGTTACAGAAATAAGACTAAATAATCTAAACATATGATTAGTTTTTAGGCTTTTCCTTCCAGACTTCTCTTCATATCAGACGCATCCTTGGTGAAACTTCTGGAAGCTAGGAACACAAATAGGGAAGTCAATAGCACAGTAACTGGGATCAGAAAGAGAGAATCGTGAAGACCAATCGCCTTAAATTGTTCTGTCATCTCTGTCGTGCCTGAGCGTAACATCGCAGATTTAGTCAAATAATCCGAGAACCAACCAACAACTGCGGGACCTGCCGCTCCGCCTAACAGATACATAGCCGCAAAATAGATTGCCATTGCAGTGGCTCTTAATCTAGGTTCGATCACGTCATGTATCGCTGGATAAACGCAGGTATAATAATTATAAGAAAGTAACCATCCAAAGCCTAACAAAAGTGAGAAGAATAGAACCAGCTCTTCTGATTGAAGTAATGCAAGAAAGATTAGAATTCCAGAGATGAGCAAATTGAATGCTCCAAATAGAAGGCGACCTCTTTCCGATTTCTGGTGGATCTTATCTGCAATCCAACCGCCGACTGTTAAGCCAACTAAACCAGTGATCCCAACTATAAATCCTGTGGTGATTGCAGCTTTTACCAAAGTGAAATGATAATATCTTTGTAATAAAGAAACTAGGAAACTATTCACTGCATACGCCGCAAAATTGAATGTAAGACCGGATAAAATGATCCACCACATAGTAGGAATTCTTAATACTTTTTTAATCGGTTGAGTAGGTGGGACTTTAGATATTTGTATAGATTCCGCGGCTCCTCTTTCAGGTTCTCGGATAAAGAAGAAGAAGATAGAAAGAAGAATTCCAGGCAAGGCCGCTATGAAAAAAGGAGCTCTCCAGGTTCCGAACGCTTTTACCATTGCTCCGACTGTAAAGAATGCAAGTACGAGCCCCAAAGGAAGGCCTAACATAAAAATACCAACTGCTCTTGCTCTTTTATGAGAAGGAAAAAGATCTCCTATAAGAGAATTTGCAGCAGGCGCGTAACTCGCTTCTCCTATTCCAACACCCATACGAACAGAAACAAAAGATAAATAATTCCAAGCATATCCATTCAAAGCAGTGAATGCGCTCCAGATTGCAAGTCCCCAGCCTATGATCTTTTTACGGCTCCAAGTATCAGCGAGTCTTCCTAAAGGTAAACCGGCGATGGCATAGATTACAGTGAACGCGGATCCTACTATACCTAATTGAAGATCACTTAGGTCCCATTCATGTCGAATAGGTTCTATGATGATTGCAGGGATTGTTCGATCAAAAAAGTTGAGAAGGTTTGCCAAGAATAGAAGGATCAGGATTCTCCATGCATGTTTGGCTTGATTCGAGTTCGATTCCATCACTTTGTGTCTCCCAAGGGCCGTAATTACCCCCGGCTAGGAAGAAAAAGCAAATCATAAAATTATAATTCGAACGATTGTTCTGGTATAAATATATAAAATATAATTAATGAACGGATGTTAGGTGATAAATTAGAACATCTTCTTCTTCCATTTGGAAGAAGAAGATTATATCAATAGAGAGAGAAACGAACTGGAACGTAAACTTTTACAGTGATCGCTTTTCCTTCTAACATGGAAGGAGAGTAACGTTTTTTGTAAAATGCTTGGATCGCAGATTCTTCTAATCCGTATCCTAAGGTTTTACCAATATTACGTACTCTTAAAACTTCTCCTGAATCAGCGATGATCACTTCTAAGGTAAGAGTTCCACCAATACCTGCAGACTGAGCATCTTTAGTATATTCAGGTTGAAGGTTCGGAGAAAGATCCACTGGAGCAGTAGCACCTGAAACGATTGCGTCTTGAGCGCCTGCGATCCTGGAATCTTCTTTTTTCTTAAGAGTATCAGTAACTTCGAATTCTCCATCGTCAGGAGCTTCTCCCACGTTTGGATCCTGGATCACAAGATTCTCCACGAAAGCGACTTCGTCGATCAGCTTGTCCAGATGATCGTAAGTATTCGGAGGAGTGTACCAGAAAAGAAGAGCCGCGATCTGTAGAACAGCAGAAGAACCTAAGAAGGTTTCCATTCTGTAACGATCAACAAACCTGCGAAGGCCTGAACGTTTTTTGGAAGAAGAAGGAGAGGAAACTACTTGGTTCATTTCAAACCTCCTCCTTGCGTAGTTTTAGTAACCAGAGAAACTTTTAATGCCCCGGCTTCTTTCAAAAGTTCGAAAACATTGTCCAGGTCTGCATAACTCAGATCTTTATCCGCATGGATAAGGACTTTCAGGTCGGGAGTGGTTGCAAGTTTGGCACGAACGTTATTGATCGCTTCGTTCAAAGGCATCTTTACTTGGTTAAAGTAAATGGACTTCTCGTTATCAGCGCTTAAATATAAATTCGCAATTTTCTTATTAAGCTGCTCTCCTCCGGGAACATCCGGAAGAGCGATTGGAAGATCCGGATCCGTATCAAGGACCGAGGTCACCATAAAGAATACCAAAAGAAGAAAGGCGATATCGGCCATGGAGCTGACCGGAATAGAAGGTGAAGCTTTTTTCTTTTTAAGTGCCATATCTTATTTTAATCTTTTTACGGAGACTTGTTTGAATCCTCTTAACTGCACTGCAGAAAGAGCATCTAACATATTTCCGTATTTTGTTTCGCCGGTCGTTTTGATCAGAGCGACTTTTTCTTCGAGATTCGGGATTTCAATATCGTTCAGATCTTTTCTGAATTCTGCCAGATCCTTGTAATCACGAGTGCCGAGGACTTTGTTCCTCATCTTGATCGTTTCGCCAGTCACCAATATCTCGTAGATATTCTCTCTTAAAACAAGGGTGGGGTTGGAGTTTTTGCGGGGAAGCTGGATATTCAGACCTTCCTTCACGAAAAACACCGCGGTCACCATAAAGAATACAAGTAGAAGAAACGCGATATCCGACATGGAAGAGGCTGAAATTTCTTCCAAACCTCTTTTTTTCTTAAGCTGAATCATATTCCGAATTCCTAATTAATGGAAAAGCTAAACTTAAGCTCTTGCGTTGCGTTTCAGGAATTCTTTGTAAATTCTGTTTGCAGCTTCTTCCACTTCGGAAGTGAATCCGTCGATCCTGGAAGTCAAGTATTGGTGGAAAGTCATTGCAGGAATTGCGATGATCAAACCAGCCGCAGTGGTGATAAGAGCTTCTTTAATACCACCCGCTACCACTTTCGCGTTAACTTGGTCGGCATTTGCGATTGCGTCGAATGCGTTGATCATACCCGAAACTGTTCCTAAGAACCCGATCAAAGGAGCGATGGTCGAAACCGCAGCTAAGATCACAAGTCCTCTTTCAAGAACTACGATCACTTCAGCAGCTTCTCTTTCGATACCTTTTGCGAAAATTTCAGCGTTACCTGCAGATACATCGATACCATTCTTTAAGATATCAGAAATTTTATAAGAAGGGTTTGCATCGATGAATTCTTTTGCTCCATCGAAACCTTTTTCATCTACCTTCTCTCCTAAATCGATATTAAAACCTTTAGGAAGAAGTTTGGAAGTAGTAAGGAAGTAGATCCTTTCGAAAATGATTGCAAGAGCAATGATAGAAGAAAGAGCCAATGGATACATTGTCCATCCACCCTTATTGAACAGGTCTACGAATCCCCAAGTCCCACTTTTTTCAGCAGGAGCCGGTGCAGGTTGTTCTGCAGGTGCAGTGGTTTGTTCAGTTTTAGTTGCGTCAGTAGGCGCAGTATCTTGAGAGAAAGTAGGTAGAGTTGCAGTAAGAACAAATCCTCCTACAAGTGCAATGGCAATCCATTGGCGTAGAGAGAGATTAGTATATCGATTATGCATAGCTTTCGGAAGCTCCATAAGAAGTAATGAGACATTTTTACTTGATTTGAGTTACATATTTATTACGAAGCAGTTACGGGTTGGTTAGTTTGGGAGCAGAAGAGGAGAGTGGATGGTGGGGAGTGTGAGGGGTGATGCGGGATTGTAATAGTGGGATGAGGGGAGGATACGATTTGTGAGTTTGATGATCTTAAAATTAAAAAGCCTCCGATTCTTTTGCAAGAACCAAAGGCTTTCGTTTAACTTAGAGTTTTGAGAGTTTCTTACAGTTTATAAGTAGCTTGGAAAGAATAACTCACACCAGTTCTATAGGATAAGAAAAGTTCTTTCTCATGAGTTAACTCGTTCTTCTGATAAACTCTATATCTAGTATCGAAGATATTCTGCGCAGCGACCTTGAATTCTAAATGATCTCCTCTTTTCGCAGTATAAACAACGTCAGTCAAACCGACGGCTCTTTCGTATGCATCTGGTAAATAGTTTGCTCCAACTGCATAAAGTCTGTCAGCAAAGTAGTTATAGTAAAGCCCGAGAGTTTGGGTTTTCTTCTCGTTTAAGTAGAAGTCGAACTTTAAGTTAAATACGAAAGGTGACTGACCTTGCAACGGTCTGGATAAATTCGTCGGATTGTAGGAAGCCACTCTGGATAGAGTATCCACCATTCCGGATTGAACTGCAATATACTGTTCCCAAGAAAGAACATCAACTCTTGATTTAATGAAGAACATATTGGTTTCGAACCGAAGCCAGCTTGTTAATTCTTTTCTAAAATCAAACTCAACTCCTCGAATTGTAGCTTGTTGAGCGTTAGCAAAGGTGAATTTCTGGCTGATACCACCTGCAACCGGTTGGCCGATCATCTCGATAGGATCGGAAATTTGTTTAAAGAATGCTCCAACTCCGACATAGTCTGTTGAATTCAGATAGTATTCGTAACGTAAATCGTAGTTATGAATATAAGATCTTTGTAGTGAGGAGTTACCGAATATTGTGTTCGCTCCATAATAAGGAGTAAACCCGAAAGGAGATAATTCTCTTAAATCCGGTCTTGTTAAAGTTTGGGTAACTGCAGCTCTTACGATCTGATCCTTTGCTAATTCCCAGTTTACGTTCAAGGAAGGAAGACGGTCTTTTGTTCTAAGTTCTCCGACCCCGTTGTTGAACTGATCGCAAACATTGTTTCGAACGAGTGCGATCCGAACGGTCTCGTCGTTTACACCGCATCCATAATCAAGATTCAGGTAACTTGCTGTGTTCCCTGTGTAATACGTTTTTACTTTTTGGTAACTGTCCTCGTAACGCACTCCAAATAATACTTTAAGTTTTGGTAAAATCGGCAAGTCCACTTGGCTATAATAAGCTTGTAGTTTTTGAGAAGCGGTATACGCGTTGGATTGGCCTGCTAATTGTAAGGAAAACTGATTTGTGTTGTCCAAGAAGGTAACCGGGTTTGAATAAACTTCGCCAGGTAGAGGATAACGTTCTAATCCAGTCGAAGTGTTCGGTTTTTGGCCATACCAGTAGAATGAGAAATCCTTTTCTCGGGATGTGATATAAGTTCCGAGTTTAAATAATGCCTTTAAACCCGACCACTGATCGAAAGGAATTTCATAGTTTAATTTTACAGTTTTCGTTATATCCCTAGTATTGGAGAAGAATCGAGATCCGTCATTCGAATCCCCTAATCTTGTCATATCGTAAGGATTTGGGTTGCCGATTCCTTGTCTCCATACTTGTTGTTGAAGATTCGGTTGATCTCTATCCGCTTGAGCGTAGTTCACTCTCCAGTCGAATTTGTGAGCGCGGTCTCCGAACCAATTCAACGCATGATCTCCGCCTAATGTATGGTGTTGGATCAAGCTGCTAGTATACTGAGTTGTTTGAGCCTTAAAATGAGCTAAGTTGATGTAATCGTTACCATCAGATTGACGGACAACTCCTTCTCCTTGCTGCGTGTATAAGGATTTGAGAAAAACCTGTTGACCTTTGGTGATTTCGTAAGCTAGGTTCATGTTGTTTCCCCAGTTACGTTCTTCGGTATAAAGGTCTGCTTTCTGATCTTGCAATTTATTTAAAGTAGAACCTGCAGTTGTTAATGGAATTGCAGCTGATCCTATATAACGATTAGATTCTTCTTGTCTGAATCTATAATTTCTGTTGTAAGTTGAGCCGACTAAAATCCCGATTCTTGAAGTTGCTCCAACCTTGAATGTGTCTCCGTAATTGATGGAGAAGTTTTTATCGAAAGGAGCAGGTCCCTTATCTGGGGTCCATTTTTGATTAAATTCTGCGGTACTTGCTTGGACTACACTCGGATCATATCCACCAAAAATGGAACCTGGAATTACCGGAGTCACGTTGGGAACATTTGCAAGAGGATTCTTTTGATTATCGTTAACCCCTCCAAGCATATTCCCTTGGTTCATGTTTAAGAATTTATGACCGGTTGTATTATAGTTTCCACCTGCTCCAACAGAAACAGTCAGTAATTTTTCTTCCGGATATTCTTGGGTCTCGATCTTTACAAGACCTCCGGAAAATTCAGCAGGCAATTCAGGGATAAATGTTTTAATGATCCTAACGTTCTTTAATACTCCGGAAGGGAATATATCCAATGCAACGACTCGTTTATCCGGTTCAGTGGAAGGAACTAATGTATCGTTTAATTCTGTGTTAGAATAACGTTCTCCTAAACCACGAACGAATACGAATTTACCACCTACTAATGTGATACCTGTAACTCTTCGAACGACTTCACCTGCGGAGGAGTCTGGGCTTTTCTTGATGGCTTCTTTTGAAATACCATCCGAAACGGAGGATGATTTCTTTTGCAAGGCGAGTAGGGCGGATTCGGCGTCGTTTAACGCTCTACCTTTAACGTCTACAGTTTCCAGAGTTTGAAGGCCAAAAGTGACGTTAATCACTTGGGCTTTTCCTGGAGTGACCGTAACGGAGCGTTTCTGAGCAGCAAAACCCATCATCTGAAATTCTACTTCGTGAGTTCCAAGAGGAAGTTCTAAGTCGTATGCTCCATCAAAATCCGATTTAGCAAATTTTTTAAGAGAACGAACGACAATGGTTGCACCGAATACGGCTTCACCATTGTCTCCATCCACGATTTTCCCTCTTACTTTTCCGGTCGCTTGAGCGAGAACATTCTCGGAAAAAGTGAAGATCAATAAAGCAATTGTAAGAAGTTTTATTTTCATAGTTTTATTCAGTTTTAATATTTCTTTAAACGATTAAGATCCAATAACGCAGACTTTAAATTTTCCCTGGTGTTCGATGACAAGTCTCACTTCTTCAAGTTCAACCTTATCTTTGCCGAAACTAATTACCAAGTTTCCTACTCGATGTCCTTTTAATACTCTAAGAGGTCGGTTTTCATATTTCCAAGTCAATGTCTCTATTCTGAAATTTTGACCTTTATGTTTTTTGAATACGTTTTGGATTTTCTCTAATGCTACGTATCTGCGAAGATCCGTAAATTTCCATGTCTGCTCTAAAGGCATTGTATTGGATAATGTATTCTCATCGATGGAGTTAGAGAGGAATATGTTGATATATTCATCTTTAGTAAAAATATAGCGATCTGACTGCCCGTTCTGAACAGCTTCTAAAAACTTTTGTATTGCTTCTTCTTTGCTATTGCTTAGATCTGAAATTTCATATCGATCTTTTATCTGAGACTTTAAGTAAGCCTTCGATTCTTCAATTTTACGAAAATATTCAGGGTCATCCCCTTTATATTCCTTTTTGCAATCACTTAAGATTATAGTTATAATAAGTGCAAAGACGATTTGCGAGTTAGCAAACATTCTGCCTTTCATTTTGTATCGATTCCCGGAATTTTATTTTTTATCTATTTATAAAAAGACCTCCTCTAGTGGAGGAGGTCTTTGATTTCAATTTAGTTTTTGATTAACGAGCTCTCCAAACAGACCAGCCAGAATACCAGCTGTTTCCACCAGTAGGAGTAACTACTGTAGTTCCGTCGAAGTCATACAAAGTGGTTCCAGTATCTGGAGCTCCACCCCAAGAAGTTTTTCCTGATACATTCGTTTTTAGGTCCGGTTTAAATCCCAAGAACCCGCAGTTACTTTGGGTTGTTGTGATAGAAGCAACCGGAGCGCTTGTTAAGGAAGTATCACGAGATCCTGTAGAAGTTGTTAGGGTGCAAGTCTGAACTTGGTCTGGGTTAGAATCACTTACTAAACCATCAATGATGGAAGTAGAATCTCCATAACCAGATCCACTTGTTGCAGCGCTTTCGCATTTAATGATTTGTTTAAATGCGTAAGCAAGACCATGCAAGAATAGACCTTTCATTCCTTCTCTATGACGTTCTGCATAACTTGCAGTTTCGTTTACACCGATTAGGGTATATTGGTCTACAAATGGATTGGAAGGTTCATCTCCAGCAGTTGCGCTAGGAGTTTTGGTAGTTCCGTCCACACCATCCATTTCCATTCCGCCTGGATCTGTAGAAGGAGTTCCTCCGCAGACTTTAGGATACTTAACTGCGATAATATATTTCAGTGCTCCAGAGAAACCTTCATCCATATCGAAGTCGTCATCCATACCACCGGTTCCAAGTAGGAATTTACCTTTGAAAGTACGCTCAGTTGCTCCACCAGTTCCAGTTAGGTTAGGAGAAGCTGCAGTTCCTACATCAGTAGCATTTGCACCTCTTCCGCCTCCCCACCATTCGAAGGAGTCATCCAAACCACGGTGAGCTTGAACGAAATTATAAGTTCCGTTATTAATCGCGTATTGTGAGTAAGAATTTAATTCGTCTCCAGGTGCAACCTCAGTACCAGCAAATTCATTGATGGTGTAATTGAGAGTAACAGAGCTAGAAGAACCGGAAGAAAGCGGATAAGACTGAGGAGAAGTTCCTTCAGTTAAAGCCGCTGCAGTTCTAGTGTTGTTACCGCTTCCGATAAAGGTTAAACCACCCCAGTCTCCAGGAAATCTGGATCCTCTTGCTTGCGCAGAAGTGAAACATACAGGGTTAGCAGCAGTTCCGTTGGTGACAAGGTTTGCACCGATAAAGAACAATGCAGATCCTCTTTCTCCGTAGACCACCGCACCTGCAGGAACTGTGATAGTTGCTCCGTTGGTTACAGTTACCGTTCCACGTAATAAAGTGAATGCTCCTAATGTCTTATTACTAGAAATATTTCCAGAAATAATCTCAGGATTTCCGATAGAGTCACACTTGTTTTCTCCAACAGTAGCGTTCGGGTTACTATATACACCTTTTACGGAAGTAATTAAAGTAATGTTTGAACCAAGAGTTGTTCCATCAAAAGTACCAGTAATTTGGAGACCAGCACTTGACGCTGCAACATCCGGATCTACTACACCAGTTTCATTTGAGAAAGTAACTTGGCTTACGCTTGTAGGATCGGCTGCGTCAACAGCTACAGCCATATCAAAAGTTCCAACTAATTCAGTATAGTTAGAAGCGCTATCGCAAGGGTTCGGGTTTCCAGTACATACTGTAGTATCCGGAACTGAGAAAACTTCTCCTTTGATAGTTGCGCTGGAAGCGCTGATTCTGGTAGTGATATTGAACTCAGCAGCGTCGTTGTTTCCACCGGCACTCGCACAAGCAACAGTGAAGTCAGTTCCCCCAGACACAATCTTGGAAGAAGTAAGTTTCACATACAAAGGTTTTGCGAAGGTTCCAAAGTTTGCAGGGAATTGTCCTGCGCAGTTTGCTTTTGCAAAAGTTCCTGATTGGGTTAACTTCCCATTGATAATGACGGTTGCTTCGTAACCAGCTCCGCCTAACCCTGCAAGAGCAAGCGCTGCGCCGCTACTTCCTCCGCCGGAATCACAGCCAACAAGAGCAATAGCAACTGCAAGAGCGCTTACTACTTTCGAGACTTTTTTATTTAACGATTTCATGGATCGAATTTCTCCTATTCATTCTGAAAAGAGGCCGAAATCCGATCGACCTCGAGGATTATGTTAGATAAAATACTTTACGACTTGATTACGTACCTGTTAAGGTTTTGGTTCTTTAGGGTAAAAGTAGTATTATTAAGAAGATCCCACCAAAAATGGCATAGTCAGTGTATCTTTCTTTATCAGGATAATTCTCCTGATCCTTTTGTTTCCACTCTACAGGTTTTGCTTCAACAGTAACGGACGTTCTGTCAAAACCTCTACGGGAGCCGTCTTCGAACTCAACAATTACACCTTGTTCTGTCTGTGTAGTTTTTACGTTCTCAATCACTTCTTTGGTTTTTGTATTGGTGACTGTGTCTGCAGAAAGAGTTCCCAAACATATTAGAAAAATTGAAATTGTAATAATAGTTCTCGTAATCATAATGTAATACTTCCGATTTACTGTATCCTCCTTATGGAAAGTATGGATACTCGTGCAATACGATTAAGATGAGAACTGTTACAAACAGATTAAATGTAATAAAGTAAAAGGTGAGAAAGAGTAAGGACTAGTTGATCTTGATTAGTCCTGGTATTAGGAAGAATGTTTACGTTTGGACGAAGTTCTCTAATTCTTCTAAAAGAATAGGTTTACTTAGGAAAAATCCCTGCGCTTCGTCGCAGCCAAGATCTTTGATCTTGCGCATTTGCATTTCAGTTTCTACACCTTCAGCAGTGATGCGGAGTCCTAAACTTTTTCCCAATGCAACGATCGTTTTGGAAATCGCCAATGAATTTGGGTCTGTTAGGATTTTGCGTACAAAGGATTGGTCTACTTTTAAGGTTTTGAGCGGTATTTTACTTAAATAAGAAAGGCTGGAATATCCTGTTCCGAAATCGTCCAAAGCAAGGGAAATCCCCCAAGAATGCAATTCTCCCATATTTCCAAGGCAGATTGAATATTAGTAATCAGGCTGGATTCTGTGATTTCAAGTTCCAGATCTTCTACACTTAGGTTATTTTTCTCTAAGATATCTAGGACTTTTTTAGCTATATTCTTATCTTCCAATTGTTTAGCTGATAAGTTTACTGAGATACGGATCGGGGGCAGTCCTCTCTTTTTCCAATTTCCCAAGTCTTCCATAGATTTAGAAAGAACCCATTCCCCCATCTCTCCAATGATCCCGCTTTCTTCTGCGATTGGTATGAAGATAGTAGGGGAAATAACTCCGTATTCAGGATGATTCCATCTAAGCAAAGCTTCTGCAGAGATCTTTTTGCCTGTTTGGACTTCTATTCTTGGCTGGTACTGAATGAATAATTGGTTTTTAGAGATCGCAAGTTTCAGATCTTTTTCGAGAAGGTATTTTTCCTTCATTCTTTCTTTCCATTCGGAAGAATAAGTTTGGATCTTCGAAGTTCCGGAAAGTTTCGCTTGGTTTAATGCAGTTTCCGATTTCCATAAAAGCTGATCGGAAGATTTTCCATCATAAGGAAAAACTGATATTCCAATTCGTATCTCGGAAGATATCTGCTGGTCTACAACGTTTAGAGGAGAAGATGTACTGCTCTGGATTTTTGCCGCCCAGATCTCTGAATCGGTTTCTAAAATTTGTGAAGAAGAAGGTAGGGGGAAGAAGGAGAATTCTCCGTCTCCAGTTCTTGCAAGAACAGTTTCAGGTCCGAGCATTGTTTCCAATTTTTGGACTAATGATCTGAGATATAGATCTCCCATATGCACACCTAAATTGGATCGTATCTGTTTTAAGTGAATGGCTTCTAAAGAAAGAACAGGAAAACTTAATATTTCTTCTCTCATCGAAAGTTCGTGCAGAGAATTACTTAATCTTTCTAAGAATAGATCTCTATTCGGTAGTCCAGATAGACCATCATAGTTTGCCATATAATGGATGAGTTCATCCAATTTACGAACTGTGGCGACTGTATCCGCCATCAAGGAGCCAGCCTCGTCTCGGAATACTGTGGGTAGATTTGGGATCTCTCTTACGCTCAGATATCTATTTAGAGAGTTAGAAGTAAGTATTACAGGAGCTAAAAGTTTATGTAATGCAAGAAGTGTGGCGGCAGTTCCCACAAGAGTCGCGACAAGTGCTATTCCTAAAATTTTGAATGCAGTTTGTGCATCTTGGACAGTAGATATTACAAAAAATAATAAAAGTGTGATGAGCGGAACATGGGTCCCGAGAAAAGCAACCAGCATAATTTTGCTGGAATAGGTTTTAAGAATTCGGATCTTACTAAGATAAGAATAAAAATTTAATCCGTTAAGACTCATTAAGGTTTTCCTTGGAATAGGAACGTTATACGTTTTCGCGTGGGTGTTTTGGTTTTCGTCTTAAAGGAGGTAATAATTTTTCTACTTATAAACCATGCTTTTGAAGGGGGCCTCCTAAACAAGGACAAAAATCAAACAGGCTAGAGAGAAGTGTTTAGTTGATAATTTATTTTTTAAATGCAGGAACTCCAGCACGGAGCACACAGAGGGGTGAAGAAAGTAAATTAACGTTCCAATTTGCCGATTCTATCCATTTTAAAACAATTGTTAGAAAAAATGTATTCCTGGAGATTTTTTTCTTGCCCGAGATTGAGTTTATGTTATAATACCAAACGTTCGAAATAAATTAAACAGATTGATTTTCCCGAAGAAATGCGGGATAGGAGAGAGAGATGAGTGTAGGGAAAAGATTATCCTTCTTGATCGCATACCTGATCCCGGGGCTTGCCGTGGCTGGTTACTATTTGGGGGGAAGTTTTAATTTTTTAACTTTGGCGGTGGTATTCGGAATTCTTCCGGTCATGGATCTTTGGATCGGGCCGGATGCAAGCAATCCTAAGGAAGAAGATGTGCCGGAGCTTCAAAAGGAATTCTATTTTAGATTTCTGACCTATGGTTGGGCATGGATCCAATTTGTATTAGTAATTTGGGCTTTGTGGGAGATCCAAACTCAAACTCTTTCCGCGTTGGAGTGGGGAGCTTTTGTTCTGGCGATCGGCGTGAACACAGGTGGGATCGGGATCACAGTGGCTCACGAGCTTGGGCATAAGAACACTAAGATTGAACAATGGTATTCTAAGTTCATTCTTATGACTGTATGTTATATGCACTTTTTTATAGAACATAACCGTGGCCATCATGTGAATGTTTCTACTCATGAAGATCCTGCTTCCAGTAGAAAAGGTGAGTCATTCTTTGCATTCTATCCAAGAACCGTTGTTGGAAGTTTGACTAGCGCTTGGAATTTAGAGAAAAAAAGATTGGGCAAACTTGGAAAGTCCGCTTGGACCTTGGACAATGAGATGATCACATCTATGATCATTCCCGTTTTATTTATTTCTGCAGTGACTGGGATTTTTTATGCAATCACTGGTAATTTGAATTGGCAGGTGCCAGTATTTTTCTTTGTGCAAAGTTGGATTGCATTCTCTCTATTGGAGCTCGTGAATTATATAGAACATTATGGTTTGGCTCGTAAGGAACTATCTCCTGGAAAATTCGAGAAGGTTCTTCCTATACATTCATGGAACCAAAACTTCAGCCTGTCTAATGCATTTTTGTTCCAATTACAAAGACACTCCGATCACCATGCGAATGCAGGAAGAAGATACCAATCCTTGAGACATTTTGAAGAAAGCCCGCAACTTCCTTATGGTTATGAATTGATGATACTTCTGGCTTTATTTCCACCACTTTGGTTTAAGGTGATGGATAAAAAATTGGAAGAATGGAAGAACCAACATGGAGAATCTTCCTCAAGCTCCTCCGGAAAAAGGGAACCTGCTACTGCATAGTCCTGTCTAAAAAGTAGATCTTTTTGGTAAAGAGTTAGAGGCTGCCCTCTAACTCTTCTTTTTTCTTAAAGGACTAAGATGGTCTTTTAGTTTTTGTATTTTTCTAAAACCTTAAGGGTCCTTTGCATATCGTCTCTTTGTTGTTGCAGATCCTTCTTCAATAGTTCCGGAAGTTTTTTATTTTGATCTAAGAACTCTTGTGTTCTCTTTAATAAATTCGGATCCGGTTCGAAAGAAGGGAACATCATATGGCCGAATGCAGAAGCAAAATGTGGATCTCTTGTTTCATACACTGAGATCACCGAATTAAAATAAGAATCTGTATAAGAGACTAGTAGATTCTTTTGGTGATTCCATTGGAATCCTCTCATTCCGTATCTTAAGAAGTCAGTTGAATCTCCTTCTTTAGGTTTCAGGAATCTTTCCCAGGATTCTTTTTTGGTTTTAGCATCTGGGAAGGAAATTTGAGCTAAGAATGCCTTCTTTGCTCCAAGATCTGTATTATCTTTCGTAACTTCTTCTTCGATCCTTTTGGAGGATTCAGGATCCCCATAAGCGCTTAGCCTGGATAGAATGACCCAACGTCTTTCTTGGTCCATTGTAATGCCTGGAATACTTTTTTTCTGATCCAATAATTCTTTCAGATAAGAAAGTTGTTCTGGAGATTTAGAAGTATTTTCTAATATTCTAAACCATAAGATCTGTTCTTGTTCTGGGTTTTGTGCTAAGAGAGATTTTTCCTTGGCGATACTGTTCAGTTTGTCTGACCAGTTTCTCTTCTCTGCTTCCGGAATATAATTATCAATTACTGTCAGAGCTTTGGTGAGTATATGGCTGTTTCGAACGGAAAGATCAGTTTCTTTTAAGCCTTGGTCCAAAGCTAACTCTAGGAACTCCTTAGGTGCAAGTTCGGCATCTCTTACCATTTGCCATAAACTTCCCCATACAACTCTTCTAGAAAAACGATCCTTTAGAGTGTGTAGGCTTCTTTTTAAGATAGGAAGTGATTCTTTGCTTAGGTAGGTTTTGGCATATGCAAAGTCTTCTGTGTTTAAAAGTAGAAGGTCCGCTTCACCGGAATAATTCTCTTCGAGTAGGGTTTCTTTTCCTTTTACGAGTATTCTTTTTTTCCAGACTTCTTCTAATATTCCGTTCTTCTCTCTGAATAAGGAAGCTTGGAGTGCATGCGTGCGTAGAAGCCCATTTGTAGCAGAAGGTCCTTGGTGTAAAAATAATCTACCGTTTTGGCGGACTGGGCTGAGAGTGTTTACTCCGGTTGTTTCGAGCCATTCTTTACTCCAGCCTCTGATATCGATCCCACTGGTTTCAGACATACAGGAAAGAAAATCGTTTAGAACTGTATTTTTCTCTGCATGTCTTTTGAAATAAAGCCTCATCGCATCTCTGAATTTTTCTTCACCTACATAATACATCAATTGGCGAAGAACTGAGGCACCTTTGGAATAGGAGATCCCGTCGAAATTGCTGATTGCTTCTAATGTATTTTCTGCTTTTCCTGCAATAGGGTGAGTGGTAGAAAGTTGGTCTTCTCTATAAGCCCATTCTTCCCTTACATAAAAATGTTCTAATGCATCTGGGAAAATTTTCCCGTTAGACATGGAATAATAAGAAAGATAATCCGCAAAACTTTCGTTTAGCCAAAGATCGTTCCACCATTTCATTGTGACCAGGTTTCCAAACCACATATGTACCATTTCGTGATACACAGTGTTTGCTCTGTTTAAGTATTCAGAATAGATCCTTGGACCTCTAAAAATATAACTTTCGGAGAATGTGACTGCTCCCACATTTTCCATGGCTCCCATATTGAATTCAGGCACAAATATCTGGTCGTATTTTCCGTAAGGATAAGGAACTCCAAAATATCCCTGGAGAAAACCGAAAGCTTCTTTGGTGATCGCAAATAAATTCTCGGCGTCCATATACTTTGAGAGAGATTTTCTACAGAATATTCTAAGAGGAATTTCTCCTGCCTTATCTTCCCAAACTGCGTAAGGCCCTACGATCAAAGAGAATAAATAAGTGGAGAATTTTTTGGTCTTATTGAACTTTATGTTTTTATAATTCCCTTTAGTTTCTTCCGATTTTGGGACTGTATTATGGATATAGGTCCATTCAGAAGGCCCTGTGATCTCTAATTCATAAGTTGCTTTTAGATCTGGCTGGTCAAAAGAAGGGAATAATCTATGGGCTTCGAATGGTTCGAAGTCAGTATGCATGTATTCTGCTTTGTCGGCAGGGTCTGTAAATTTATGAAAACCAGAACCACTATGATCAAATGCATTTTTGTATTTGATCTTAAGCTCGTTTTTGCCTTCTGCTAATAATTCTCCGGATAAGAAGAGTGCGGATTCTTTCTTTTCGTAATTTGTTTCTTCTTTTCCGTTCAGCCAAAGGATCTCTATCTTCTTGGATACAAAGTCTACTTTGAGTTTTCCCTTTTTGCCGCCACTATAAACAAATCTAACTGTAGTTTCTCCCTCGTATTCTTGGGATCCTTTTTCCAGTTTTAATTTTAAGGTATAGTCCACTTCCGAGATCTGCCCGGAGCGGAGCATTGCTTCTTGTTGGGTAAGAATATTATCCATATTAAACCGTTATATCCTTTAGATCCATTTTTCGAAGGCGAGGCGAGATTGCGGTAATGATCCCTACAGTTAAAAGAGTGAGCGTTCCTCCTATAACCACAGAAGGGACGAGGCCAAATGCTTTTGCAGTTGCCCCGGATTCGAATGCTCCTAGTTCGTTAGAAGAACCAATGAATATATTATTCACAGCGGAAACTCTTCCTCTCATATGTTCTGGAGTATACATTTGAACGATTGTATGACGGATCACAACACTTACCATATCAAAGGAACCACTTACGATCAAGGCCGCGCAAGATAAGTAGAAGTTTCTAGAAAGTGCAAATACGATCATACATATCCCGAAACCAAATACGCTGCTAAGCAATATGATCCCTGAATTTGATTTAGGAGGTTTTACTGCGATAAATAATGCACAAAGAACCGCACCGATTGCAGGAGCAGATCTTAAAATTCCATAATATTCAGGACCCATTCCCAAAACTTCTCTGGAGAATGTAGGGATAAGTGCGACTGCTCCACCGAATAAAACTGCAAATAGATCCAAACTGATTGCGCCTAAGATCAACTGATGGCCGAACACGAACTTCCAACCGGTTCCTAAACTTTTCCAAATGGATTCCTTCTCCCCTTGTTTTTCAGGAACAGGTTTAGAAGGAACAAGTAACAAAAGAAATAAAGAGAATAACATGATACAGAAATCTGCAAGGAAAGCTGTCTGCACTCCATTAAATCCAGTCAGAAGTCCACCAAGCATTGGACCTAAAACTGCAGAACCCTGCCATGCAACACCACTCCAAGTAGCAGCGTTCGGAAAAATTTCCTTAGAGACTAATTGAGTTTGAAAAGCTGCAATACTTGGAGATAAAAATCCTCTACAAATTCCGGAGAAGAAGATCACAGAATAGATCGGATACACCCAATATTTTTCGATCACCCATTCAAAACCAGGAAGGGTGAATAATAAAAGTAAGAAAGAACTAAAAGTCAGACCACTTAAGGAAAGAAAGATGATCTTCTTCCTTGGGAAACTATCCACGACCAATCCTGAAAAAAGAGAAACCGCTACATTAGGCACAAGCTCTGCAAATCCGATCAAGCCCACGAAAAATGCATCGTGAGTGATATGGTCAATCTGCCAGAAGACCACGGTGGATTGCATAACGAATGAAAGTGTGACCAAAAATTTTCCGGCCAGAAAGTTCCTGAATTCAGGAACCTGTAAAGATACGAATGGGCTCGTGTTTGCGGATTTTGTCATGAGATAGTTCTACTTCTTCTTTTCTCCGAATTTTAAAAAGAATAATCCGAATGCAGCCACGACCATTGCGTGGTGTAGGATATTCTTCTCTAAAATTTCGGAAATTTTGTTTAAAGGATATTGATACACTTCTATTTGTTCGCTTTCATCCAGTTCCTGTCCATCCGGATGAGGATAAACGTTTCTGGCGATATAAGTATGACACCAATTGTTCATGAAAGCGGGATTTGCAGAAACCTTTCCTAAATATTCCCACTCGTCAGAGATAAAACCAGTCTCTTCTCTCAGTTCTGCTTGTGCGGATTCTAAGATTGAATTTTTTTCAGCGATTCCGCCTGGGATTTCCAAACAGTAAGAATGCAATCCGTGTCTGTATTGATCGATCAGTATCACATTTTCGTCTGAAGTAAGTGCGATTACATTTACCCAATCCTTGGATTCTACTTTGAAAAAATTGCCTGAGATTGTTTTGTCTGGAGAAATTTTAGGAACTGAGACTAACTCAAAAATTGGAGTTTTGAAGGAGGAAGTTTTTTTTCCTTCTTCCCAAAGATTGGAATCGGGGAGGTAATTTTCTGGGCGGAATTCTTGCATATCTGCCGTCTTTTCCAGTTTTTTGAAATCCTTTCAGATTCGCAAACCTTTGCCTGTACGCGGTTGACAAGAAGAGAAAAATCAGGATTATGTCGCTTATACCAGGGGTTCGAAAAACCAGATTTTTCGGATCCTTTAGATTATTTTGCCCTCATAAAATCTGATGAAAGAAGATACAAATCAAAGTCTGGATCTGTTTTCCCATCTGGAAATTTCGGACGGGAAAGCAGAAGAACCTGCGCAAGAACTGCCATTACTCAGCTTTTCGGAATCCATTTCCCTTCCAAAAGAAGAAGTGCCAGAGGAATCCTACGGTTCTTCCTTTTATGAAGAAGACGATTTTTCGGAAGTTTCTGAACCGGAACCAGTGGTAGGAACTCCAGACCAGGTAGAAGTCTCAGTTCTCACCGAGGTCGAGTCCGAATCTTCCGAAGTTTCAATTTCAACCGAAGTCCAATCTGATATTACGGAAGTTCCTGCGGAGAAGGATCAAGAAACTATAGAAAAACCTTCTGCTCCCAAAAGAAAAAGAGAAGAAAAACCCAGGGAACCTCGGGATTCCGCTGCTATTTTCCTAAGTCTGTCTCCGGAACAGGCTCGCGCTGTTCAAACTATCCAAGGTCCTCTTTTAATTTTTGCTGGTGCAGGTTCTGGAAAAACAAGAGTGATCTCTAACCGGATCGCTCATATGATCCAGGACCATCATATTCCTGCGGGGAAGATAGTTGCATTGTCCTTCACAAATAAAAGTGCAAAGGAAATGGGAGAAAGGGTTCGTAAATTAATTCCTAGGAATTTATTAAAAGGGATTACACTTTCTACATTCCACTCTCTTGGACTCGGAATTTTAAAAAAACATATTGAGAAGTTGGATTATAAACAACCTTTCCTTCTTCTAAACCAAGCTGACCAAGAAGGTCTTGTCACTGGAATGCTTGTGGCCCAAAAGTTGGAGCCTAAACGTCCTCAGATCATGGAAGTTCTTTCTAAAATTTCCAGGATCAAAAACTCAGGGGAAGATTATTTAGCTGATATGAGGACCTCTATGAATGAGGGAGATCTTCTGGCTGCTTCTCTTTTTCAGCAATACCAAGACACTTTAAAAGAACAGAACTCTATAGACTTCGATGATCTAATCCTTCTACCTTCTAAACTTTTAAGACAGTTCGAAGAAGTAAGAGATGAATACCATAAAAAGTTCCAATACTTCATGGTGGATGAGTTCCAGGATACAAACCCGATCCAATATGAATTTTTAAGAGCTCTCATGGGAGAATCGGACAATCTATGCGTGGTAGGTGATGACGATCAGTCCATCTATGCATTTAGAGGTTCTGATGTAAGTTTGATCCTTGGATTCGAAAATGATTTTAAAGGTGCAAACGTTATCCGTCTCTTAGAGAATTATAGATCCACTGATATCATAGTCTCTGCTGCAAACTCTCTGATTCGTCATAATCTTTCCAGAAGATCCAAGGAACTTTTCTCTAAGGTGCCTGGTGCGCTCAAAGTGAAGTATGTGGAAAGAAGTGACGAGAAAGACGAAGCGGAATGGGTTGCGGAAAGTATCCGAGAAGAGATCATCAAACAAGCTAGAAAGGGAAGCCAGATCGCAATTTTATTCCGTACGAACTTCCAATCCAGACCTTTTGAAGAAGCATTTAGATCTAGAGAAATGCCTTATAAGGTAGTGGGTGGTTATAACTTCTTCGACCGTAAAGAAGTCCGAGATCTGATCTCTTATATCCGTATCATCGCAAACCAGAAGGACGATGCATCTTTATTAAGAATTATTAATTATCCGAAACGTGGGATCGGTGCCGGATCCATCTCTCTTGTGCATGAAAAAGCGGCTCAGAACAAAGAATCTCTTTATGAGACATTATTCAGGGTCTGCGAATCCCCGGATTTTATCCCAGATTTGAACCGCAAAATTTCTTCCGAGATCTATAATTTCGTAAATTTGATCGAAAAGGCTAAGAAAAAGTTCTCATCTTCTCCAAGGCTATTCTTCGCATTACGAGAGTTAATCGCAGATCTGGGTCTTGAAAAAGAGATCGTGTTGGAAGAGAAAGAAGAGAAGGTCGCGAAGGCCCGTATATATAATATGTCCGAGCTTGTGAACATGCTAGCGTTCTTCGAAGAGAATAATGACTCAGGTGAAAAACCTACACTATTCGACTTTATCAACCGTTTGGCGATGCTTATGGAAGATGAGCCTTCTGACGAGAAAGAAGATAATCGAGTACAGTTACTCACCATTCACCAATCTAAAGGATTAGAATTCGAGTCTGTTTATGTCGTAGGACTAGAAGAGGGGATTTTACCTTCCGGAAGAGCCACTGTAGAAGACCAATCTGTGGACGAAGAGCGGCGTTTGATGTATGTAGCGATGACTCGGGCGAAGAGGCATTTGTGCTTGACAGGTGCCGCTAATCGCCGCAAATTTGGGGAGCAATTGGCCTCCGAGCCTTCTCGCTTCCTTAAGGAGATAGATCCGGAGACTTTGGACTGGCTTTCTAACGAAGAAACCAGACAACAGGAGACTAGTGATTTCCTGCAAGAGCTCGAAAAATTGAAAATCGGATGAGAAAATGAGTAAATATCTGACAATATTGTTTATCGGAGCTCAATTCCTCCTCTACTGTGCAAGTACACAAAAAGAAGGGGCGGTTTCCGCCAATTTAGAGACCCAGGTCCGAGCGGAAATCAAGGGAATAGACCAGCAATTAACTGATCTACACCCTGAAGACAAAAGACGTTCCGAGCTACTCCTCCAAAAATCCAAACTTTTACTAAAAATCGAATCTTTCAAAGAAGCTTCCCTCGTACTCCGAGAAGTTCAAAATTCCAAAGATGGTCGTAATCTTCAGCATTTGGACCATTATTTAGGTTCTGCCTATCTTGGGATCAATGACTATGATAATGCTATCGTTCATTTCCGTAAATCGGACAATGTAGATCGCGATTTTGAGTCAGTTACCCGCAAAAAAATGTGGGCAAGAGCGTATTTCGAAGATGAGAAATATGGCCAAGCTCTCGGGATTTTAGGCAGAGCTTCCAGAGAGAAAAACTTCGAAAAAGATCTATTCTACTATGAGACCGTAGTAGTCAGCTTCTACAGAATTAAGGAATACAAAAGATGTCAGTTGGTTCTGGAAGAGGGATTACAGAAATTTCCGGAAAGCCTAGTACTGAAGGAAACCTCGGAGAAAATCAGCCAGGTTCTCCAACGGTAATTTACCTCACTTTCCCTCTCCCTAAAAATCCATTATTTAAAAAGGACAGCGTGACATTTCAGATCGCTGTCCCGGATAAACTGTATCGATTCGCATCTTCTTCCTTTTCAAAGATACAAACTATCACTGAAAAACCTTCCTTTAGAAAGATATCCATTGCTCTAATTGTAGTTTTCCTTCTTCTTGCGACAGCTAAAGAAACTGCAGAATGGTACTTCGTAAGAAGAGTGTTGGATTTACGCGGGGTGAAGGAACTCACTCGCGGATTCATCAACGAAGAATTGGACAGGGCAGTAACACTTGGAGTCGTAGAATACGAATTTCCAAATCATGTATTTATAGAAGATCTAAAAATTTCCAGCGATGAGGACTTTGCTTCTCAGAGAATGATCTTCAAAGCAAACAAAATAGAATTATTATTAAGAGGTCTTTGGAAAGGCCAACCTTCCGTAAGAGCGATTCGAGTGCGTAACGCACAATTGAGTATCGATCTGGAAGATAGGATCTCCGGGGAAATTCTATCCTATATCCATAAGATCAATATTCCTGAGATCAGATTAGAAGATACAACAGTTACAGTTTATAAAGGTGGCAAGGTCCTTTTAGAAAATGTGAAAGGAATCGATTTTAATATCCGAAAAGAGGATACTAAGATCAATGTTCAAATTTCTGATTCTCTATTTCCTATTCCGGGATTTAGATATGTGAGCGGAAAGTTCAGCACTGATATCGGAAGTAAAAATATGAATTTGGAAATTCTGTTTAAGAATGCAAAGGCAGAAAATTCCGGAGGTTTATATTCAGAATTCTCTCAGTTTTATCCTAAGAAGGGAAAAATTTCGGGCCGTGCCGTTCTGGAATCAGATGGAACCAATTTAAAGGTCGAAGGTAAAACAGAATTTTCTAATGTAAAAGGGATCGTTTTACAAGAGCTTCCTTTGCAAAGCGAAGTTTGGGAATGGAAAGATATAGATCTGGAACATGAATGGACTCGTAATCAGAAAGGTGATGTCTTTACTGAAGAACATAAGATATTTTCTGGAGAGGATAAACTTACTCTTCTGAAATCTAAAAATGAGAAAGGACTGAAGTCCTGGGATTTAAGCCTTACTGTCCAAGATTTAGATGATATTCGTAATTTTCTGCCAGTTTCTTCTGATTTAAAAACTCTAGGTGGAAGTTTAGATCTACATTGGAAGGGAACTGAAACCGGAAGTTATGGAGACTGGATGAAGTCAGAGGCTAAATTTTCTCTCCAAGATTTTGTGTGGAAGGATACTTATTTGGATCTGGAAATCAAAGATGGGGAATTAGCTTGGAATCCTGCAGGAATTTTAGAAGCAAAATTCAAAGGAAAACAATTTGGTCTTCCTTGGTCGGCAAATCTAAAAGGCAAAACAGGATATAAAAAGGGGATCAAGGGAGATGGGACCGCTTACTTTCCTTTACAGGGAGAATATAATTTAGAGTTAGAGACTGACTCAATCGTTCTTTCAAATTTTTTTCCTTTATATAGTTCAGTTCGCCAATGGATACGAGAAGATATCCATACTAGAATGGAAAAGCTCATACCGGAGATTAATTTTACTAGAACCCCAATCTATAAATATTTCTTAGAAAATCCCACAGGTAGTCTTAAACTTACAGCTAAGGAAGTGAAATGGGATCTCGGACTTCCGAGTATGGGTAAGTTGGATGTGGGTTTGAAATTTGCACCTTCTCAATCTAGATTGGATGCAAGTATTGCTGGTTCGGGAACCGCTAAATTGAATTCATATTTTACGTATGGTACTGATAATCCTTATTTCGGAATAGATTTCGAGACGATCAATTTGGCTTGGGGAGTTCCAAGCTTTTCATTCTGTGGTGGAGATTTGATCCCTGAAAGTTTGGATTCAGACGGTAATATTAGATTTAACGGAAATAATTTCCTAGACATTCATGATAGAATGTATGTCACCATAGACAAGGTGAAACTTTCAAATACCGTTTGGAAAGGAAAGGGAGAATTTCCAGTTCCAGTTCCTGCTAAGTTTGAGATGGGATTTGATTATTGGAATCCTGGCAGCCCACCCAAAAGAAACGTTTATTGGAAGGGTGGAAACGTAAGTGCCACTGCGAATTCTTATATAGATTCTGATTCTGTTAAATACTTTGTGACTGGGAATACTTACTCGCTTTCCAGTGAATCCAATTCTGCAGTTCCGATTTCTGCATTTGCTTTTAAGATTAAAGAGAATCGCGCCGGCTGCGTGAAAGAGTAGGGTTGCTCCACAATCTCTTGTTGGAGTTCCTACACTGCAGTTGGCTTTTCTTTCAAAAACTGAAGAATTGCTCTACTTGCATTTTTAGAACTATGCTCTTCGCCTAGAGATTCCTTTACGGAGCGGATCTCTTCTATCATTTGGTTCCTGTATTTTTTATTTTTCAGGATGGCCATTGTTTCTCTTACAGTTTCTTCCGGAGTACATTCTGCCTGAATGAGTTCCTTCACTGTTTCTCTTCCGCTTAATATATTAACAAGCCCTATAAATGGTGTGCGGATTAGGAGTGCAGAGATAAAATAACTGAGTAGGCTGACCTTATATAAGATCACCATTGGTTTTTCAAAATATACAACTTCTAAAGTAGCAGTTCCAGAAGTTACTAAAACAATATCAGAAGCTTCAATACATCTTAAAGAACTATCGAATAAGTATTCGATTTTGATACCAGGATGAGATTCTTCTGTTGCCTTAATTTTAGTTTGGATAAACTCTTCTTCTTTAAGATTAATATTTGGAATTAGAAAACGTACATGTTTTTTTTCTGCTTCCGCTTCTTGGTGGATGAGTGCTGCAGATTGGAGTAGTGTATCCAACATTCTATGGATCTCTCCGGAGCGAGAGCCTGGCATAAGAGTGATTGTTTGCAGATGAGCTATTTGTTTCTCATCTACAGGAATAGGAGCTTCTTTTCGGATCTTTTCCTTAATCCTTTGTGCGATTGGATGTCCTACAAATACGGAACGAACTCCATAATCGTCGTAAATCTTTTTCTCAAATGGAAATAATACCAACATCAGATCTATTGTTTCTTTAATCTTATAGATCCGGCCGAAATTCCAGGCCCAAAGTTGGGGAGAAACATAGAAGATCACTTTGATCCCTAACGCTTTCAATTTTTCTGCAAGTCGCAGATTGAAACCTGGATAATCGACTAGGATCGCATGTGTACAAGAACGTGCCACTGCTTCTTCTACCAATCGATCCATAAGTGCTTTTAAGAATTTGTATTTGAATAGTACTGCAGTGAAACCGATTACAGAAAGTTCTTCCATGTCTTCGATGGAGTCGAAACCTTCTTCCAACATTCTGGGACCGCCAATCCCGAAAAATGTAAGGTCTGGATCATGTTTTTTAAGTTCTTTTAATACTTCTGCGCCTAGTAGATCGCCAGAATGTTCTCCGGCTAATATCATAAATACGGGAGAAGAAGGTACGGAAAGATTTTCCGTCCTAATTTTGTCTCCGGCCTTCTTAGGCTTTAGGGAGCTTTTTTTGGGTAGAGTTAATTTTCGAGACGTTGCCACGGCCGATGCTCAAGATATGGATTTTCAATTTTTCTGCAAGGTTAATAAATTCGGAAGGATTTACAATTATAGTCTCTCCTTCTCGAACGGCGAGTATATCGCAGTTATTTTCACTCATTACTTTTAGGGTTTCTATTCCGACCGTAGGTAGATCGAATCTGGGATCTTGGCTTGGTTTGGAACTTTTGCAAACTACTGCCTTTCTTTTTTTGGCGAAACTTCCGCCTCTTTTAATCGTCTGGTCTGTTCCTTCTACGGCTTCTACCGCTAATACAGATTTATCTACAACCACTACTGCTTGGCCTATATCTAAGTGAGCGATCTTCTCTGCATACTCCATTCCGAAGATCACGTCTTCGATCTGTTTTTTGTCCAAGGATCTTTTAGTATAACGTCCTTCTGGAAGTAATAATGACTTCAGATAGGTCTTTTGAGAAATGATATGAATTCCTTGTTTTTCGAAATCTTCCGCTACCGTTTTGAAGATAGAATAATCATGACGGTTCACCATTCTTGCAAGTAGTGCCAGAGCTTTTAAATCGAAGTTCAGACTTTTAAAGATAATCTCTTTTTTAACTTTTCCTAATAGAAGAAGTCTATCTATCTGATTGGTCTTACATGCTTTTAATAACCCGCCAATCTTTACGATCCGAATTGGGATCACTCTATCCGGATAATTTCCTGGAGTAAAGTCAGACTCAGCTATGGAAAGAAAGAATGGATCTTCCCCTGCAGCGAGGGCCTCTCTCATTCCAATCTGAGGAAGATTTCCTCCTCCCGCTAATATTCCTAAACGTCCCAAACTTAGTTGGAAGAAGAACCGGAGGAACCGGTGGAAGATTCAGAACTTTTAGAAGAGGATTTATTGTCTGTTACATAGAATCCGGAACCCTTAAAGATGATCCCTCCTACACTGGAGATTAATCTATCCACTTCTCCTGTTTTACCGCAGAGAAGGCAGGTAGTAATAGGGTCGTCCTTCATGGATTGAAAATGTTCAAAAGTTTGTCCGCAAGCCTTGCATCTATAATCGTAAGTAGGCACTGATTTTCCTCGCTCGATACTAAGATCAAAATAAAAACTTAAATTGGAACGCTGCCGCATTCGAATCGGATTTTTTATCCGCTTGTTGTAGGCAGAGTTTGAATAGAGCTCCCTCTGTAGAGGTTAGCTCTTCTTCTGGAGAGATACCTTGTAATACGGTTTTTTCTCCTACTAATAGAGACGCTGATATTGTCCCATTTGCTGAAAAAATTCCGAGTTGGAATCTCTTCTTTCCACCTGATCCAAGTATATACTTGTTCCTATTGATGGAAATACTCTCTCTATCAAGGTCAATTTGGTAAGCCGGTTTCCACTCACCAGGTCTTCCTGAATATAGTTTAAAAATCGGAACGGGCTCTTCTCCACTTAAACTTGCTGTTAAAAATTCTAAAGATCTAAAAGGTTCTTCTACAATCCTACAGATCTCTTTGTATTTTCCAGTTTTAGATTTATATAATACGATTCCGTAATCTCCATCCATGGCTAACTTTTCAGTGGGAATATATTCTCCATGAAATCCTGGAGGGATCTTATCTTCTGTCCAGAACGCAAAGTCCCAGGCTTGGCTTTTTTCGGATTGAGAGAATTCTACAAATGTTTCTTCAGCTTTTGCGGAAGGGTATGGATCTTCTTCTAAGAAGTGAGAGAAGATCCAGCCTGAGATCTGTAACTCAGGAATGTATACTTGGACCCAGTTTCCTTTTCTTCCTTGGACAGTTTCAGATCGAGGGTCCTTATCTAATGCGTAAAGTAAGAGTCCTTTTTTTAAACGAGCCTTACCAGGGTTCTCAGTTCCTGGACCAGTTCTGAGATTTGTATTTTCTCCAGTGTTCTTAAATCTGGAACCGAGCAATGTAGAATCTTCTCTTACGGAAAGAAAACCTAATAGTTCAGAAAGTTTGTTTTGGTCTCCATCTGAAAGTTTAGTCTCTCTTCTTAGAACTTTTTTCAGAACGGATGAATAGGAAGAAATTCCTAATGTGACTGGATTACTTTTTATAAATTCTTTTAGATCACGTAAGAATTGGATATCATCTTCCCATTCTCCTGCGATCTCTACTCTGGAAAGAATTGCTTTTTGTCTCCAATACCCACCTGGTCTGAGTTGAAGAATAAAAGGATCTTCGAATACAGGAAATTCTCCTTTGGATTCTATAGATTTTCCTGAACCGATACCATTTTCTTTTAGGAGTCTTGAGGAAATTTTAGATCTGTCTTCCGCATCTTTAGTGATCAGTTCTGCATTCAATCTAAGAAGAGATTGGGAACCGTAAAAAAGATCTTCAGGAGTAGGGGCGGTTGCTTTTTTTACGAGAGAAATTACTTTCTCCCATTTTTCCTTTTTATAATATTCATAAATAGTGTCGGATGGCTTGGGCCAAAAACGAATGGTAAGCCAAACGATCAGCCCTAATAATACGATTCCGAATATAGAAAGGAAAAATCCGCGTTTCAATGAGAACTACGAAGCCTATTAATCCAAATGTGGAATAAGTTTTTCTGCATCCAGATCGAATCTTTCCAAAAGCATATTTTTTGCGATATAGTATCTCATTAGATCTATATTAAAATTAACTTTTGCTTGAGTAAGGCTGAGCTGGTCTCTCACCAAAGTATCCAAAGCATTCTTAACTGCGACTGCATCCGCTCTTCCTTGTTGGAAGCTTCGGACAACGCCGCTATAATAGTTTTGGGTTTCTCTTTCGGTGACTATGGAATTTTTATAAATTTTATAACTAGCTTCTAAAGAATCGATCCTTCCTCTTAGATCGTCTCTCACTTCATTCTTAACTTCGGTTTCTTTTAGGGTAGCTTGGCGAACTCCGATCTCGGAGTCTCTTCTTCCCGCAGCAACTCCCTTATCAAATAATGGATAAGAGAAACTTACTTTTCCGTTGAAGTCTTTGTAACGCGCAGATTGAACGCCATCTGTTGCGTCTGTAAAATTTTTATCAGGGCTTGTGATTGTTTGAGCCTGAGAAGAAGCAGAACCAGAAAGAGTTAAAGAAGGTAACTGATCACTTTTTGCATTTTTTAGCATTAGCTCAGCGATCTCTTTTTCTCTGACTGCGTTTAGATAATCCGCTCTCTTTTTGTAAGCGATGTCCAAGTCTTTAGTATAGTCAGGCTTCTCGGGAATTTCTTCCATAAGGTCTGTTTCTTCTGAAAGGTCCGAGTCATTCTCTAATTTTAAAGTACGAGCTAATTTTCTTTTTGCTTCATCTTTTTGAACAACAGCAGTTTCTAATTGGCTATCTGCTTGTGCGAGTAGCGCGTTCCATTGGTTGACTTCGAATCCTTCCGAAAGTCCTAAACCTTGTTTACGCACTGTAAGATTTCTAATATTGCTTACGTTCTCTTTTAATCTGCGGAATGTTTTTAAGGACTGTAGTTTAACTGAGTAGTCCCAGAAATCCACAAGAGATCCTACGATCGCTTCAGATATCTGAAGAGAAACTTGGCTTTTCGCCATTTCTTTTTGATTGTCCAGGATCTTCTCCTGGTTTCTGCCCTTATAACCAAATGAGTTTTTCAATAAGTCTTGGGAAACTGTAGCAGTGATAAATCCAGTGTAAAGAGGGGGAAGTGCGAGTCCTGCAAAACTTGCAGTAAGAGGGTTACTCTTATCCTCGAAAGCGTTTGAGTCGAATCGTCTGTTTCCCGCTTCTAACTTGAAGTAGGTTCCAGTGGTACGGATTGTTTTTTCAATCCCCCCTTTGATCGTATCATCTGAAGTTTTTGTTCCAGTAAATACGTTGTTCTGGTTCAAAGGAAGAACAGTTTGTCTGAAACTTCCGTCAGCTACTAATCTCCAAGAATATTGGGATTCTGCTTTCAAGTAGCTTGAATCGGTTTTTGCCAATTCATATCTCAGGTTTTGTAGTTTGAAATTACTATCAAGAGCTCGTTTAACTGTCTCTTCAGTAGTTAACCTCAGGACCTTTCCGGATTTATTCTCTTGGGAGAATACTCCGGAAAATCCCGAAAGGAGGATGAGGCTCGAAACCAAAAAGACAGAGATAGTCTTTCCACTTATTGTTTTGGTCCAAAAATTCCCATTTTCTAATTTCATAACCTTTCCTCCGATCTAAAAGTATTAGATTAACCTAATGCTTTTTTCATTTTTTCGCCGACTTCGGCGATAGATTGGCAAACAGAAATACCTGCGTCCTGCATAGCTTTCATTTTAGAAGAAGCTGTTCCCATTCCTCCGCTGATGATCGCGCCAGCATGTCCCATCCTTTTTCCAGGAGGTGCAGTTTGACCTGCGATAAATCCTACTACAGGTTTTTTAACATGAGCTTTGATATAAGCAGCAGCTTCCTCTTCGGAAGTTCCGCCGATCTCTCCGATCATTACGATTCCTTTGGTTTCAGGATCTTCATTCAGAAGTCTAACTGCTTCTGTGTGATTCATTCCTGGAACTGGGTCTCCACCGATACCAATTACAGTGGATTGTCCCAAACCATGTTGGGTTAGCTGTGCAACTGATTCGTAAGTTAAGGTTCCTGAACGAGAAACAATCCCTACGTTTCCTGCTTGGTGAATAAAACCAGGCATGATCCCCATTTTAACTTTGTATTTAGGAGAGATCACACCAGGGCAGTTCGGTCCAACCAGTTTGGTTTTGGAATTACGAAGTGCGCTATACACCTTAAGCATATCGTGTGTTGGAATTCCTTCAGTGATACAAACCACGAGAGGAATTTCATTGAAGATACCTTCTAAGATCGCATCTGCTGCGAATGGAGGCGGAACGAAAATGATAGAAGCATTTGCTCCTTCTTTAACGATCGCGTCTTTTAAACTATTGAATACTGGAACGTTTTTGCTCGCGAGTTCTACTGTTTGTCCGCCTTTGCCTGGAGTTACTCCTCCTACAACGCTAGTTCCGTATTCTATCATTTGAGTCGCGTGGAAAGAACCTTCTTTGCCGGTAATCCCTTGAACTACAACTCTTGTATTGCTATCTACTAATACTGCCATGTTATATTAAGTTAACCTTATGTTATTTATTTAATGGCATCTGCCACTTTTTTAGCCGCGGTACGAAGATCCTCTTCTCCGATGATGTTTAGACCGGATTCGTTCAGGATTTTTTTACCTTCTTCCGCGTTGGTCCCTTTCAAACGAACTACTAATGGAACATTGATGTTCACAGCTTTAGCAGCTTCGATGATCCCCAGAGCAACTCGGTCACAACGAACGATTCCTCCGAAGATATTGATAAAGATCCCTTTAACATTTGGATCTCCTAATATCAGTTTGAATCCGTTCGTAACAGTAGTAACATTAGCCCCACCGCCCACGTCTAGGAAGTTTGCAGGTTCAGCGCCAGCAAGTTTAACGATGTCCATGGTTGCCATTGCAAGGCCAGCACCGTTAACCATACAGCCGATGTTTCCATCTAACTTAACGTAGTTGATATTGTATTCGCTAGCTTGAACTTCCAAAGGATCTTCTTCGGAAACGTCTCTGAATGCAGCGTTTTCTGGATGGCGATAAAGTGCATTCTCATCTAAGTCGATCTTACAGTCTCCTGCAATGATCTCATTTTCTTTTGTAAGGATCAAAGGGTTGATCTCTAATAAAGATGCATCTTCTTTAATATAAGCATTATAAACAGAAGTAAGAAGAGCTTTAAAAGACTTGTGAGATTCAGCAGGAAGTCCGAGATCAAAAGCAAGTTGAGAAGCTTGGTTTGGTTGTAATCCGATACCAGGATCTACAGCGATCTTCAGGATTTTTTCAGGATGAGTTTCCGCAACTTCTTCAATCTCCATACCACCTTCAGTGGAAGCCATGATGATTGTTTTGCGGATCGCGCGATCTAATAATACACTTAAATAAAATTCCTTCGCGATATTGATCCCTTGCTCTAGATAAACTTTTAGAACTTTTTTACCTTCAGGTCCAGTTTGAGGAGTGATAAGTTGCATGCCTAGGATCTTGTCTACAGCAGCTAATGCGTCTTCTTTAGTTTTGGTAACTTTAACTCCGCCGCCTTTTCCTCTACCACCTGCATGGATTTGAGCTTTTACGACTACGACAGATGCTCCCGTTTTGGAAGAAACTTCTTCGTGGGCTTTTGCACCGTCTTCTTTTTTATCAATTACTACGCCGAAAGGAACTTTGGCGTTATGGCGTCTCAGGATTTCCTTGGCCTGGTACTCGTGAATTTTCATGAATCAACCTTGTTTTTTTGGATGTGAGTTCAGTTTGGAATGCTTTTTCTAAGGATTTTACCTGGAAGAATCCTGTCCATCCCCTTTCGGTAGGAGTTCCCACATGCGCTTGGAAATGAACGGACAAACCTAGGTGCAACAGCGGGTTGGCTCTTTTCGTTTCCATATGTCTTCCTATGGAAGAACGTTTTTCCTCATTTTTATTTCACGCAAAGCCGCGAAGGTCTTGCTTTTCTTTTTATGACGACCGGGGTCCGGGGTTGTGACGAGAAAAGATTTCCCGGAGAGGGGGTAGCGAAAGACGCGAATGCGGCTGAAGCGAGGGGGAGACGCCCCCCTCCGAGACATTTCTGTGACAATACTTTGGAAACTGAACCAATATATTTTCCGTTATTGCGGTATATTTTCTGCTATATTGTATATTTTACCTGATTTTTAGGATCATTCTAAGCAGAAAGGGTTAACCCGTGGCTTGCCACGTTAGGAGAAATATAAATGAAGGTGATCTATATTGGGCTGGTAAGCCTATTTTTGGGGACGTTTGTCTCCTGTGATTCAGGAGGTTCAGATTCAAATTCTGCGCTCGCGGTCTTGGCTGGTTTTGGAAATTCAATCCCGGTTAATTCCGCTTCGGATTTAACAAATGAATCTGCTGCTTCTTATGATGATAACGAATGGGGGCTTGTCACTGCTTCTCGTTTGGAATCTTGGGTGAGCGATTGGCAAAACCAAAAGCCATCTCATATCAGTGGAAAGCTTGTGATCTTACAAAGTAGTCTCGCGAATAATTTTTCGGGAGATACAAGTGGGAGATCCTACATCAAGTCAGACAACGCGAACGGAGTTTACGTGTATCATCTGGATGATTTCCAAGCTGGATTTCGTTTCAACCAACAAAGAAATACAGGGCTTATTCGTAACTCAGTTCGTTATCAAGCGGACGGAGCAACTGTGGATCAGTGGCTGCAATTATATGGAATCAACTTGAATACGGACCTAGTAGTTTTTGCAGTTGGATCCGCAAACAATAACGGTACTGCTTATACGAATGGAAGCCAAACCCAGGATGTTACAAGAGGGATCTATTGGCTTAGATATTGGGGAGCGGATATCAAACATCTTGCGATCCTAAATGGAGATATCAGGACCAATTTTACGAATGCAACTTATCTTTCGGCGACCAAGGACACAGCTCCGAATGCGAATGGAAATTTCAGTGTTAAACAACTGAAGGTGGATAATACGATCATCACTCTTACCCTAGAGGATATCATTAAGATCGTTAAGAATAACGGTAGTGCTTCTGTAAGTGGACTTACCGGGACACAAATCATTGTAGATGCGAGACCTACAGCGCAGTTTGATCAAACAGTTGGGATTACTAATTCCGGGGTAAATCATATTACAACTGCATGGAATGATTCTGGCGCACCTGCAGCTGGTGTGAGTGGAACTCCTAAAAAGTATGTTTTGTTTGAAACTAGGATCAAAGGAGCAAAAACTTTCCCTTGGGCTTCTCTCTTAGATACTTCTGCTACTGGTTATAGATTTAAGGATAAGGTGACTCTTGCCGGGATTTTTGCAAATACTGGAACAGGTGGAGCAGGTTATACTGCGGGAGCTACGATCGTTTCTCAATGTAGAACAAATTTTGAAGCTCAGGTGAATGGGTTTGTTTCTCAGAATATATTAGGATATCCTACTGTATTCTATGACGGTTCGCTCGTGGAATGGACTTCACTCGTTGCTGAATATCCTGATTCTACAGAAGGAACTAGCTTTAATAAACTTTCCTTAACTTCTCCTTTCAGAACGGATACTGCGGATTTGAGTTATGCTCCAAGTGGGGTCATTAATTATAATTCACATGCATCCGGTGGAACTGGAAGCCCTTATGTGACAGTGGCTCAAGCGGATATCGATCCTACTGCGACCACAACTCGTAAGGCTCAATTGGCAGATAAGGCTTATAAGTATTAAGCTTAGTTAATAAAAATCCTCTGTGTTCTCTGTGGCTCCGTGTTGTTTAAAAAGTGTAAAACATTTCGCACGGAGAACACGGAGTTCACAGAGGGCTTGCAATTTTATCTTATAGTGAAGAAAGGATAGCAAGATCCAAAGAATAAGCTCCTCCACCTACGATTGCTAATGCGATCGCAAGTCCGATGGCTAATATTTGGAATTCGTAACCTTCTCCTTTTTGAGCTCCGAACCAGTTAATGAAAAAACCATGTTCTCTATGAACGAGTAGGGCAGCTCCAAGCATGATAATACCAATACCAATTGCGGAGACGCGGGTAAGTAGTCCTAGGATTAAAGCTACTGAACCGAATGATTCACCAATAATAACTAAGAATGCAATGATTCCTGGAAGACCTGCAGTTTGAGTAAAATAACCGTAGGTTCCTTTGAATCCGTAACCGCCGAACCAGCCCAATAATTTTTGAGCGCCATGTGGGAAGATTACGATCCCGAGGGTTAATCTTAAGACCAGTGGGACGATATCGTTGCTGGTTGCTAATAATGTTTCTAACATTTTGAATACTTCCTTCTATTAATTCACAAATTAATAGTTTATTATTAAAGTATATTACTTTGAATATGAAGTAATTCTTACAAGTTTTTTTCACCAAGGTCTAGCAAAAATCGGAAATTTTTTCAGGTAGGAACTCCTTTTCTGAAGTTTGCTTCGGATAAACTGCCGGGAATCGCCGATTTGGAGGGAAATTTTCGACTTTTAGAGATGATCAATATATGATTCGATGGCTCAGTTTATTAACCTGAATTTTCTGCAAAATTCAATATAGCAGAATTAAATCTGTTATTTGTGAGAGTTGGATTTGGGATGGTCCTTTAGATCTTTTTAGTACATTCGGAAAAGATCGGGAGAGAAGATGTCTGAAGTATTCCATTGGATAATCTCTGTTTTATTTTTAGGATTTGTTCTCGGATTCCCATGGCTTGCGGGAAGTCTTTCTGGAAAACATAAGTGGCTGGGGTTTTTAGGTCCGGTCGTTCTATGCTACGCTTCCGGAATCATATTGGGTAATTTGATCCCAATTGAGTTTTTACCTAAAAAGATTGCAGAAACAATTTCCGAAATTTCTATCCCGATCGCAATCCCTCTCTTACTTGCTTCTTCTGATTTTTTGAAAGGGATTAAAGAGGCTAAACTTGCATTAGTCTCATTCTTTCTTTCCTGCATTGCAGTCGCTATCTCCTCTGTTTCCGTAGGACTTTTCTTAAGTTCATTACATCCTGAATCTTCTAAAATAGGTGGAATGCTTGCAGGTTTGTATACGGGAGGGACTCCAAATTCAAATGCGATCGGCTTGGCATTGGATACTGGCAAGGCAACGATAGCACTCGTAAACACGGTGGATCTTTTGATTGGTGGAACTTATCTTTTATTCCTCCTTAGTTTTTCTAAAAAAGTATATTCAATTTTCCTAAAACCAGAGATCGCAAGCGGAGCAGAATTAGAAGTTTCTTCAGAAGTTAATATTTCTCCTAAAACTCCTATTTTACGTTTGTTAATAGGAGTTGTTCTTTCCGTTTTGGGACTTGCTGCTTCTCTTGGAATCTCTCAAGTGATTTTAGGAACAGCTTCTGCACCTTTGATACTACTCGGGATTACCACCTGGGGAATCGGGATCTCGTTTTCTAAACAAGTGAGAAGTTTGAACACTTATCCAGTAGGATATTATTTTATTCTAATATTCTCTGTTGCTATCGGATTTTTGGCAGATTTTGGAAGTTTAGTTAAGGGTGCATCTGGTGTTCTATTGATCGTTCTTGCAACTATGTCGATTGCCATCCTTCTTCATTTACTTTTCGGGATTTTGTTTAGGATCCCAGTCGATACTTGGATTATTACTTCTGTATCTAGCATTTATGGCCCTGCGTTTGTTCCTTCTGTTGCGGCGGCGATTGGTAACAGAGGTGTCTTGATCTTAGGGATTTTGACTGGGTTAATTGGTTATGCAGTTGGGAATTATCTAGGCCTGGCCGTGTATTGGTTTTTGGCGAGATAGGGAGGGAAAAGGCGCGGAGGAAAGAGAGACCCAGAGTTTTTTCACACAGAGGCGCAAAGCCGCGGAGGGGTTAATGTGGAATTTCGATTCCGCGCAGATTTGTGAGAAGTTCGATGTTGGAATTCCAACAGGCGCTGTAAGTGGGAATTTGGGTTGCAATTTCGGGAATTTTGATATATAGGGAAATGGCTTCTCCCACAAGCCCACCTCCTCCACCCGAACCAGGGTGGGGGCGATCGCCATAACCGCGTTGGAATTCCAACACACGAATGATTCCCCGCGACCAGAAATTAAAGATTTTTTAATATCTCACGGATCAATTCTCCGGTATCCGTAAAACTTTGTTTTTTTAGGATCTTCTCTACTTCTTTTAGAGCAGATTTATCTTCGAAGCCTAGTTGGACAAGTGCCTGGACTGCAGTTTCTTTGAATCGATCTTCTGGAGAAGGAAGTCTTTCTTTAGAAGTTTCAGGGATTGATAGATCTTCGGGACCTGCTTCTAAAAACAGCTCCAGCTTTTTAAGATTTTGTTTTACTTCGAAAAAGATTTTCTCGGAGGTTTTTGCTCTGACTTTTGGAATTTTTTCCAAGTCCTTTGCTTCTCCGGAAGAAGCAATTTTATGCAATTCCCAAGGACTAAAGAAGGAAAGCACTTTGAGTGCAGTCATTTCTCCGATTCCATGTAGGCCCTTCATCACTTTGAAAAATTCTTTATCTCTTTCTTGTAGGAATCCGAAAAGTTTTTGGCCTCTTTCAGTGATGGAATGATGGATATGAAGTCGAACTTCTTTTGCGGAAGTTTGGAATTCTTTCAATTCCCAATATGTCTTGAATGAAATTACGATTTCGTAAGTTACTCCATGAACATCTAAGTTCACGGAGCCTACTTCCAGTTTTCGAATGGAACCTTGTAGTCCGGAGATCATGTCGGGAAGTTTAAAAAGTGATGCCTGCGGAGGCAATCATTTCCACAAATCCGAAATTCTGTGTGGCGCGATCCTTGGATTTTCCGTTGGTATAGATACTTGTAAGATCTATATATCCACCTTTTGCTCCAAATTCAAAGAAGAAGGATTTGAATAAGTCGATCCTAAGTGCTGAATATCCAGAAACTCCATATCCAGAAAGGTGGAATCTATTATTATGACCTTCTCCAAATAGTCTTACATCACTTCTGCAAACTACAGGTCCAGCCCCAACGGAACCTACTAAACTAAATGCATTCTCCCCATTTGGAGAAACCCAGAGTGGTGCTACGTAACCAACATCCACAAATAAATAATTCAAACCATCTGTATGTTCGAATTTCAGGAAGTCTGGAGAGATATTGACTGTTTCTCCTCCATGGTATCCTGCGAACTGATTTATATTATTCGGAAATAATAATGCATAAGGAGCTGACTCGAAAGAAGTATGAAGCCTTGCCCATTCTATCGCATTAGGATCAATATATCCGCTGATACTTGCAGCCTGTCCTCTGGACATTACATATTTCATATGATCCTGTCCGAATGCGATGAATAGATTGTCTGTAAGATAATAAGTAAGTTTAAAATTGTACTGAGGAATTTCCCAAAGAGAAGGATTTAAGTAAACATCTGTGGAAAATTTTTCAGGTTTGTCCCTGGCGACCACATCTTTTAATGTGAAAGAGTATCCAGGTCCTTTAAAGTTGATATCACTTTGAGTATAAGAATCTCTATTGTATCCCCATTGGAAGGACCAGCGTCCTTTTCTTTGGTCTACTCTTCTTTCTGCTTTTTTTATATCTTCAGGCTGTATTGTTTTTGCCTGGGCAGAATTGAGCGGATAAATTTTTTCTTCTCCACCTACAGCATATAGAGAAGTGGAGAAGGTCAGTAGTATTAAGATAATATAATGGACGAATGATGACGATTTAATTTCGAATCTCATTTTAGACGGAAGCCTCCGGGACACAGTTCTATACCAGAATTCAGGAATAGTTCCGGGAGGCACCTTTTTTTCTTAGGATAGAAATTTCTAAATCATTCCAAGTCTATCCCGCTGCCAATAGTCCAAGGTACAATTTTGACCCCGTCCTTATTTCCCCAGGAAATTCCATCGGATGGAGGGTTAATCCCTTTTGTATCAGGAGAACTTGGGAAGGAGAGTCTTTGTTTGAGATCTAACACTGGCTCTTTAGGTAGATCGTCCCCTAAAGGAAATGTTCCCCAATGGATAGGCGCAAATGACTTTGCATTTAGATCTTTGGTCGCCATCAATGCTTCCCCGGGTCCGATATGCGCATATTTCATAAACCATCTAGGCTTATAAGCTCCGATCGGAAGAAGTGCAAGATCTACAGGTTTTCCTAAACGTTCTGAGATATTTTTAAAATGAGAAGAATATCCAGTATCTCCCGCAAAATAGATGATCTTTCCCTGAGCTTCAAAGGAATAACTTCCCCAGAAATACTGGTTTGTATCTGAGATTCCCATTCTACTCCAATGATGCGCAGGAAGAAATGTGATCTTTACTGATTCTTTGGCAGTAACTTGGCCTAACTCTTGGGAAACGGTAGCACCTAAATTCTCTTCTTCTGAAAATGATTTCATTCCGGAAGGAAGAAGTATCTGTAAGTTTGGATTTTTACTTCTCAAATAGCGTAATGTATCTCGGTCTAGATGGTCTCTATGAGCATGACTCACTACTACAAAATCCACGGGAGGAAGATCCTCTTTTGGGATAGGAAGTTTTACAAGTCTTGTTACTAAAATGGGAGCTTCAAAGATCGGATCAGTCAGAACATTTACTGTTTTTCCATTTTTGGTAGAAGAGATCCAAACTGTGGCATGTCCGAACCAAACCACTCTTACTTTCCCTTCTGGAGCAATTAGGTCTTTAGAGTTTCTTTCCAGCACTGTAGGAAGTTCTTCCGTAAGTCCTTCTACTGCAGGGGGATCTTTAGGTCCCCAAAGCTTCCAACGTAGGATGGCCAATGGTGACTTTCCCTGCAATTCTTCGTCCGGATCTAAATTATGATATCTGCCTTCTTTATAACTGGGGGACTTTACCCTGTCCGGATCCAATGGAAAACAATAGAAAAATGAAATTGCGAGTAAGAGAGTCGCAGAATGGAATATTAAACTCATATTGATGTTTTGGACCTCTTGTAACATTTTTGGAGCCGAATTTTTTCTAAAAGAATGGAACCTATTCAATTTATTTCTATTCTTCTGGGTCGTAATAAGAATCGAAACATTTTTTTTCAAACCGACCGATGTCGCCGAGTCTTTGTTTAACAGGTTGCTTGCAGAAAATTCAGCTCTAACCCGTTCTATCCTAAATGGAAGCTTCTATACAGATCAGAGACCTGCCATTTGCGAAAAATAGAATACTTTCGCTTGCGGTCATATTTTTATTTATCAGCTTCCATTTTTTATTACCATTGGGACTATTATTTGGTAGTTTTCCATATTGGGCAGCCTGGATTTTTGCGGCTTCTTTAGGGCCAGTCTCCTATACTTTTTGGAATCTGATCCATGAAAGTATACATGGGAATTTTTCGAACGAAAGAAAACAGAATCATTTTTGGGGAAGGTTTCTTTGTATCGTGTTCGGGGCTCCTTATTCAGTTCTGAAATGTAGTCATCTGATGCATCATAAGTTCAATAGAGAACCTGGTGATCGGATAGAATTTTATGATCCAAATTCTTCAAAGCCTAGATGGTTTCAGAGTCTAAACTATTATTTCAGAATTACTGTAGCGACTTATATTTTTGAAGTAGGGACAGGGCTCATGCTTTCTCTACCTTCTCGTTGGACAAAACCGATCGTGGATCGTTTCATTGAGTATCCTATAGAAGAAGGTTTTTTTAAATGGATCTATCGACCTGAAATTTTGGAAGAATTAAGAAAGGATATTTTTTGGATACTGGCCTTCTATATTCCTAGTGTTTGGTTGTTTGGAAATTATTGGCCTTTGTTGGTATTCCTACTTTTAAGCAGGTCATTTTTTATATCATTTTTCGATAATGCATATCATTACGGGAAAGAAATTAATGATAAAAATTCGGCATTTAATTTAACTCTACCCAAACCGGTAAGTGCGTTTTTTTTACATTTTAATTATCATAGGATTCATCATAAATTCCCTGGATGTTCTTGGGATAGATTACCTAAACAGATGGAGGTTTCCGGAGAAACCTGGGATAAAAGTTTTATTAGACAAGCATGGAGCCAATGGGGCGGGCTCTTAGAACCTTTGGATGGAAAAATTTCTAAATAAAAAGAAAAACATATGAGAACAATAATACAATCTTTCATTCACAATAGACTCTTCATGTATTTGGGAGTCATATTCATTGTTGCCGCTGGGGGAATGTCCCTTTGCGGTTTACGCAGAGACGCTTTTCCGAATGTGGATATGAAGCAGCTCGTGATCACCACGAAATTCCCGGGAGCTTCTCCTGCGGACGTGGAATTACGGGTAACGTATCCGATCGAAGAAAAGATCAAGGAGATAGACGGTATAGATGAGATCCGTTCCTTCTCCCGTAACTCTGTTTCCGATATAGATGTTCGTGTAAGCTTAGAGGAGAAAAATCCAGAAAAAGTTTTGGATGAGATCCGAAGAGCGGTAGACAATGCTATTTCCGATTTTCCTCCTCAGGTAACCGAAAAACCTAAAATTACGGAAAGGAAATCAGGTTCCTTCCCGATCATGGACTTCTCCGTTTATGGTGGTAAGGACGAGATAGAACTTCATACAATCGCTGAATTTATAGAACTGGAATTAGAAAAGATCCCAGGAATAGCCAGAGTAGATGTATTCGGAAAACGTGATAGAGAATGGCATATTCTTGTAAATGCGGACAGATTGAAACAATACCAATTGGATCTTTCCGATATCACAAGAACGATCCGCACAAGAAATATCAATCTACCTGCTGGTTCCGTGGATTCGGAGAATGCATTTGATTTGAGGATTGATGGAGAATTTAAAAATCCTACTGAGATAGGAAAAATCCCGGTTAGAACGAATGATATATTCTCCACTGTTCGTATCGGAAATCTAGCAAGGGTAGAGGATACATTCGAATATCCAAGATTCCTTGCAATCGCGAATGGACAACAGGGTTTAGTCCTTTCCGTTATCAAAAAGGAAAGAGCAGATGCGATAGAGGTCGCAGATAATGTCCAGGCTCGATTAAAGGAACTTGAGAAAATTTATCCGGAAGGAATTAAAACATTCAAATTAAACGATGAAGCAAAAAGAACCAAAAACAGATTGAACGTGGTCTCTTCGAACGCGCTCATCGGATTTTTGATCGTTTTCGGGATCTTGTTTTTGTTCTTAGATTTTAGAACTGCGACTTTGACTTCTATGTCATTGCCTCTTTCTATGTTAATGACATTCGCAGCGCTTCCTTTCTTTGATGTTTCCTTTAATATGATTTCCATGATGGGGTTAATTATCTCACTCGGGATGCTCGTGGATAACTCCATCGTAATTTCGGAAAATATTTATACCTATCTAGGCGAGAAGATGGATAAAACATCCGCTGCCTTGAAAGGAACCACTGAGATGTTGGTCCCGATCTTCGGATCTTATCTGACGACTGTAGCTGCATTCCTCCCAATGTTATTCATGGCTGGGATCATGGGGAAATTTATCTGGCAGATCCCACTCGTGGTAATCATTGCTTTAACTGCGAGCTTGATTGAGTCCTTCTTATTTCTTCCAGCAAGAATTGCTGCATTTGCAAAAACTCCGGATGAATTGAAGAGGACCTCTAAGTTCAGGAAATCATTGGATTCTTTCTTTGCAAGAATGGAGGAAAGGTTTGCAGATTTTGTAGCTTTGACGATCCGAAATCGGAACAAATCCTTCTTTGCGATCATATTCGTTGTGATGGGTTCTTGCGGAGTAATGTCCCAGATGGACTTTATTCTTTTCCCGAAAGAAGATATTGAGATCTTTCTAATTAAAGCGGAGTTTCCTCCTTCTTCTCGTATCTTCCAAACTAGAGATAAGATGAAGTATATGGAAGAGATCCTGAAGAAGATCCCTAAAGAGGAGCTGGTAAGTTACTCCACCAAGATAGGAGTGCAACAAACAGATCCAGATGATCCATTATCCAGATTCGGAGAAAATCTGGGAGTGATCATGGTATATCTCACTCCTGAGTCTAAACGAGAAAGAAAGGCTTCGGAAATATTAGCCTCCATCGAGGATGATATCCGAAAAACGCCAGGGCTTTCCGATGTCTATTTGGAAGAAATGGCGATGGCACCTCCGATCGGTGCTCCAATTACAATCGGCGTACTCGGAAAAGATTATGACGTGCTTAAAAAAGTTTCCGCAGATCTACAATCCTTCTTAAGAGGAATTAAGGGCGTACATTCCGTTCGAGATGATTATAGGAACGGGCGAAAACAGATGTATATCCAGCTCGACGAAGGATTGGAAAGTTTTACTGGGGTATCCACCTTCTCCGCTGCAAACATGCTTAGAACAGCATACGATGGTGAAAGAGCGGGTAACGTCCGCCAAGGTAAAACTAAAATTTATCTGAGAGTGATGTACGATAAGAACTTCCGTAAAAATCCGGAAGAAGTAAAAAGTATTCCTCTTAGGAACAAGGCCGGAAACATCACTAACCTTGCAAAAATTTCCAGAATGGATCTGAAAGATTCTCCTGAATTACTTTCTCACAGGGATTTTGAAAGAGCGGTCACAGTAAATGCTGATATTAAGATCGAAACAGGTATGACTTCCAGAGAAGCAAACCAAAAGGTAATCGACGAGTTCAAACCTTTGATCGAAAGACAATATCCTGGAGTTTCAATCGTATTCGGAGGAGAGGAGAAGGACACACAAAGGTCCATGGCCTCTCTCGGAAAAGCGGGATTGATCGCTTTACTCGGGATCTTTATCATTCTTGCATTAACTTTACAGAATGTGGTAAGGCCTATATTGATCTTGAGTACAATCCCACTTGGATTTGTGGGGATCGTAGCAGGATTTGTATTATCCGGAAAAGCATTCAGCTTCTTAGCAATGATCGGTATCATTGGACTTGCAGGAGTTCTTGTAAATGCATCCATCGTACTTGTGGATTGTATCGATTCGATACGCAAATCTTCTAACGCACCTTTGGATGAGATCTTACTCGAAGCAAGTCGCAGAAGGTTCCGCCCGATCTTACTAACTACCTTAACTACAGTTGCGGGACTTCTTCCAACAGCATATAGTGTGGGTGGATCGGATCCAGTATTGATCCCTATGACCTTGGCATTAGGTTGGGGACTTGGATTTGGAACTCTAGGAAGTTTACTCTATGTTCCTGTAACACTTTCAGTGTTCAGTAATTTGAGAACTAAACTAGGTTTTACATCTAAGCCGGTAGCTAAGCATCACTAAGAGGAAAGGAGAACACAGAGGGAAAGATTGGGAAACCTAAACACCAAAAACTCTCTGTGAACTCAGTGTTCTCTGTGCGAAACTCGCTAATTCTCTTGCCTCCGCGTCCGGCCAGATCAATCTGTCCAGAAAATGGCGTACGAGCATAAGAATATCCTGGATACGGACCAGTTCTCCAAAGAGGATCTGGACTTTTTAGTCGAGAGAACTCGAGAGATGGAAAGGCTGGTCGAGCAAAATAAGGCCTTTGGGATCTTGGAAGGTAAACTTCTGGCTTCTCTTTTTTTCGAAGCATCCACAAGGACCAGACTTTCATTCGAAGCCGCCATGGAAAGATTGGGAGGAAGGGTAATCTCCACAGTAGGTTTCCAATTTTCTTCCATATCTAAAGGCGAAACATTATACGATACCATGAAAATGGTAGAGGCTTACGCAGACATCGCAGTGATCCGCCATCCTGTAGAAGGTTCTTCCAGAATTGCAGCGGGTGCTGTTAAGATCCCTGTAATTAATGCGGGAGATGGAGCAGGACAACATCCCACTCAAGCACTATTAGATCTATATACGATCATTTCCGAAAAAGGAAAATTGGACGGACTCACTCTTGCATTCATCGGTGATCTAAAATATGGAAGAACGATCCATAGTTTGATCAATCTTCTCCGCCATTATAAAGTTCACTTATACTTGATTTCTCCACCTGAACTTTCTCTTCCTGAGTCTTATAAGAAGGGACTTGCAGGATTCCCGATCACTTTCGAAGAATCTGACGATATCAAAAAAGTTTGGGAATGCGATATTGCTTATGTGACTCGCATCCAAGAAGAAAGATTTCCGGATCATAAAGAATACGAAAGATTAAAAGAATCCTTCAAGTTGAACAAAGAATTGATACTTGCATCTAAAAAAGAGACTACTGTTCTTCATCCTCTTCCAAGAGTGAATGAACTTTCTACAGATGTGGATGATCTTCCGAACGCTGCGTATTTCCGTCAGGCAAAATACGGAGTGGTGAGCAGAATGACGTTACTCTGTCTTTCACTGGGCGTTCATTTTTAAGCGGAGTAGAATGGAACGTAAGATCTGGACATACGAAGAAGCTCGTAAAATTCTGCCCTATGTCAGATCTATCACGGAAGAATTTTATGAAATCGTGGGAACGGTTCACAAAGAACTGAAAAACGGTTTATACCAAGAGAATGAGCAAGAAGCCAGAGAGACCAAGGTCGAAGAACTATTGGTAGAGTGGTCCGGAAAGATCCGGGAACTTGGTATAGAAGTCAAAGGGCTTTGGCTCGTGGACTTCGATAATGGAAAAGGTTATTATTGTTGGCATCTAGGAGAAGAGGACCTTCTTTTCGAACACGGATACGACGAGGGTTTTGCAGGACGCAAGCCAATCCAAAACATAGACGAGGATTACGAATAATTCAATGGCGAATATAAACGAAAATTATCTGAAATTAAAAGCGGGATATCTTTTCCCGGAGATCGCAAGAAGAGTAAAAGTTTATTCCGAAAAACATCCTAACTCAAAGATCATCCGACTCGGGATTGGTGACGTTACTCTTCCTTTGGCTCCATCTGTTGTGGATGCACTTGTTTCTTCTTCCAAAGAAATGGGAACTCCGGAAGGATTTCATGGATATGGACCTGAACAAGGATATTCTTTCTTACTCAAAGCGATCGCAGATAATGATTATGCCCCTCTTGGTGTAAAATTGGATGAGAGCGAAATTTTCGTATCCGACGGATCCAAATGTGACTGTGGAAATATCCAAGAAATATTCTCCCAGGATGCAAAAATCGCAATTGGAGATCCTGTATATCCAGTCTATGTAGACACTAACGTGATGGCAGGAAGAACCGGAGAAGCTGGTCCTGATGGCAGATATGCAAATCTGATCTATATGCCTTCTACAAAAGAAAATGGATTCCAACCTGATTTCCCTAAAGAAAGACCAGACTTGATCTATTTATGTTTTCCTAATAATCCAACTGGAACAGTTGCTTCTAAAGAATCTCTCAAGGCTTGGGTAGAATACGCTAAAAAGAATAATAGTATCATTCTTTATGATTCTGCATACGAAGCATTCATCTCTGAACCAGGAGTTCCAAGATCCATTTACGAGGTAGAAGGAGCAAGAGAAGTCGCGATAGAATTCCGCTCCTTCTCCAAAACAGCAGGATTTACTGGACTTCGTTGTGCTTATATAGTAATCCCTAAAGAGTTAAAGGGAAAAACTAAAGACGGCCAAGAGGTTTCCATCGGACAACTATGGAGTAGAAGACATACCACCAAGTTTAATGGTGTTTCTTATGTGACCCAAAAAGCGGCCGAGGCAATTTATTCTACTCAAGGTAAAAAAGAGATCCGCGCAAGCATCGATACTTATATGGCTAACGCCAAATTGATCCGAGAAGGATTGATTAAAGCAGGATACGATGTATTCGGAGGTGTGAACGCTCCATATATTTGGCTCAAAACCCCGAATAATCTTAGCTCTTGGGACTTCTTCGACCAATTATTGGATAAGGCTCAGGTGGTAGGAACTCCAGGCTCAGGTTTTGGACCTGCGGGCGAAGGTTACTTCAGACTTTCCGCCTTCGGCAAAAAAGACGACGTGATCGAAGCAATCCGACGTATCAGCGCTCTGTAAATCAGGGCGCTTTTCCTCAAAAAAAAGAGAATATACATTTTGAAACCCTGCCGATAGACTACTAGTAGGGAAAGCTATGGGTTCGAAATATACACGCATTCTTCTTTTTGTATTCGCTGCGGCGCCGATTTTTTTCACGGATAGGACTTACGCAGTTTCTCCGGACCAAACGAATCTCGCGATCCTGATTGATGAGAATAAGATAAATATAAAGTTTATCAATATCTGCGTGAGTAACCTCGCACCACCTTTAGAAGAGGGTGGAGGGCCTAAATCCCAGGCAGGAGTAGCAACTGCTGCAGAAAATGCCCAGTCTGGACAAACTGCAACTGCTAGCGGGCAAACTGAACTTTTCAAAAAGCTGAATACTATAGACAATTATAAATCCTTCAAGAAGGCAAACCAAGCTGACTTCAATGGAAATATGTGGTATTTCCAAAGTAATTACAGTTTGTCTTATAAAAACCTGAAGTCCGCACAAGGGGAGATGAAAGATATCTTCCAAGTAGTTCACGAAAATTATATCAAAACTGCTCGTATCCTTTTAGAAGCTGCTTCTCCAATGATCATTCGTTCTAACGATAAGATCGCACAACATTTATTGAAGCTTGGATTTAGAGATCTAAAATCCTCTGAAGATAATTTTACCACTGCTTATAATTCTTCTCCTTATCAATTCAGAGTGAAATTAGTACTTTTTGGAGAAGGGATCAAGGTCGCAAGAAGAGCCAGAAGATTTGCACTTCTCGCAATGATTGCTGCTAAAACCCCTAATGACGATAAGCGTGAGTTCCAATTTGTGAACTTGGACGAGGTCAGAAACATTGCGGAGAAGGAAAATATCTCTGATTACGATCGTATTCGAAACACTCTCATAGATTATATAGACAACGAATTACTTTCTCCAAAGATCGCACCTCCTGGAGAAGGAAAAGATAATCCAGTAGATCTACTCGAAATCCATGATGATAATTACAGCTTTATCACCAATGGAAGGGTTTCCTTTTTAGAAAAAAGTAATGAAGAGATCCGTGTAGACGATATCAATAAAAATGAAGCGTTACCTCCTGTTCCTGCACAAGGAGGGAGCAAATAATGGATCTTCCTACTCCTGCCGAGATCATTTCTCTTAGAGTAAAGGGCGGCCGGTTTTGGAAATGGTTAGTAGTATTTTCACTAGTTGCTGTGACAATACTTGCCGGAAGGATCTATTCTTCGGGGTCCACACAAGGATTCAGAGAAAGAAAAAAATCAGTAGATTCGAAAGTTAGGATATTAAGAGAGATTGGAAGCTCATTCGAATCCTCTGAACTTAGAAAAGACTTACAAAAAATAGAAAATTATTCCGCAGATCTAAATTCAGCTTCCAAAGTAGGAAGTGTCCAGGAAAAAACGGACAGCCTAGCGTTACTCGAAAGAGCACTTCCGGATTCAATGAAACGTTGGTCCGAATTTGCAGAAACTTCTTCAGATAAACTACTCCAGCATGTGGCGAAAGAATCCCGTTTTTTAAAAATGGAATCAGAAGATCACCATCCACTTACTGTAAAAGAAGAAGAAAGAGCCAATGATTATTTCAGAATGGCAAGAGAAGAGTGGCTTTCCGGAAATAAATTCCGCCGTGACGGAAATCATCTTTACGCATTAGTGTTATATAAAAGATCTTTAAAATACTCTCTATCCAGCTTAAAAGTATCCAAACTTCCTTATCCAGAAGAATACAAAAAAGCAGCAGACCGTTTAGTTAAGTAATAGTCTAAGAGCGAAAAAACTATCCTCCGCGTACAAAAAAGTAGAGGAATTTTCTCGCTTAGGCTTCAAAAGAAGTCATTCTGGGGGAAATTATCCTCCTTCTCCCAATGAGAATCGAAGTTCTATATAAATTTTTTCTCTATAGTCCTGCCAGTCATTTACCAGTATGGGAAGAAGGAACAGGCTTACTAGGATTACTCCCTAAAGAAAGAGTTCTAATGGAACTTGCAGACCTAAGCGCTGCAGAAAGGGAATTCGAAAGGATTCCTGAAGATTTCTTGATCCGAGAAATTCCAGAAACCGTTCTAGCATTTTTCCAAAAACAAAGAACCATTCCAGTATTAGGTCCCTTTGGAGAAAAATTAGAAGATTGGGATAAACCTAGATTTCTATCAGAGCTTAGCAGATCTTCTTGGATGGCTAAGGAGACAGAAAAACCAAAAGTTTCTCCACAAAAAACGGAAGAAGAAAAAGCAAAACAGAGCCAATGGTTTATGGAAGTGCTTCTCCAAAACTTTCCAGATGGATTGATCGCAACAGATCTGGATGGGCATACAGTATTCTATAACGAGACATTCGAAAAAGACATATTGGTCAAAAAATGGTTTAGAGACAGCATTCTTCAGGCAGAAAAATTACTAAAAGAAATGTCCAAGGACCTACTTGGAAATTACCTCAAAACTCATGAGCTACGATTAGAAGAAGGTAGACTTTCTGTTCAGACATTTATTCCGGACCTGGATTGTATCGTAAGAGTATCTATCCTAAAACAAAAAGGAAAGCCACTCGGTTACCTGTATCATTTCTCCCCGGCCTCTGCAAAACTAAATAGCCAAGATGGGGAAGGGATGGAATTCCCTTCGGTAACCGAAGCATTCAACCAAAAACTTCCACTTGAAACAATGTTGAAAGAAGTGGAAGGCAGTTATATTTATCATACACTCAAAAGAAACCAAGAGAATGTTTCCCATGCGGCCTTGGATCTGGGAGTGCCAAGAACCACTCTACAAAATAGAATTAAGTTTTTGGATTTAACCAGTAAGTTTAAATTGAATAAGGACCAGCCGATCCCTAGAAAGAAAACAGGCAAACAGAGTCCTACCAAAAAGACAGTTCCACAAACAAACAAACCTGCGGTTGCGGAAACCAAACCAAAACCGGCTTCTAAAAAAAAGCTGGTAAGCTCAAAGAAAAAATCTACGTCTAAAAAAAGGACAAAGCAAAAATAAAAGCCTTGACAGAGTTTGTAATCTGGAAATAGTCCACTTAAGAGCCGACCCTTTCCTCTCTTCCGAGCAGACGCTCGTTTGAAAAAATAAGGGATTCCCCGGTCGCTTAAAAAAAGAACCGACTACCCGGATCCTTCAAAACCCGCTCTTAATCGAATAAAAAATGAATACAGGAAGGTCTTCCTTCCAAATCCAATAACGGTATTCCATGGCTAACCCAAGACGAGACTCCAAGCCCCGAAACAACTATCAAAACAACAATAACGACGCACAAAACGACAATAACGAAGAAGAACCGAATTTACCGGAAGATGATCCGGAAACAGCGGAGATTCGTTCTCGTAAAAGACGTCGTGGCTCTTACGAGGGGCCTACACCTGCTCCTATAGATCTAGTAGCACTGAAAAAAACATCTATCGCAGAATTGATCGAAGTCGCTAAGAACCTTGGCGTAGAGAACACTGGCGGACTAAAAAAGCAAAACTTAATATTCGCCATCCTACAAGCCCAAGCAGAAAGAGAAGGCCAGGTCCATGCTGCAGGGGTAATGGAAAGATTACCTGATGGATATGGTTTCTTAAGATCTCCGGATTATAACTATGTTCCAGGTCCGGACGATATTTATGTATCTCCTTCTCAGATCAAATTATTTGGACTAAGAACAGGAGACACAGTCGAAGGACAGATCCGTCCTCCGAAAGAATCCGAAAGATTCTTTGCGATGCTCCGTGTGGAAACCGTAAACGGATACACACCAGATGTAGCAAGCAAACGTGCGTTATTCGACAACTTAACTCCACTTTATCCAAACGAAAGATTGAGGATGGAACATGATCCTTCTCAATTGGATACTCGGATCGTAGATCTGATGTGCCCGATCGGAAAAGGACAAAGAGCACTTATCGTTGCGCCACCTCGAACAGGTAAAACAATCCTGATGCAAAACGTGGCAAACGCGATCACGAGCAACCACCCAGAAGTTACACTAATCGTACTACTCATTGACGAGCGTCCGGAAGAAGTAACAGACATGGCCCGTAACGTAAGGGGAGAAGTAGTAAGTTCCACATTCGACGAACCAGCTACCCGCCACGTACAAGTCGCGGAGATGGTGATCGAAAAGGCAAAACGCCTCGTGGAACACGGAAGAGATGTGGTCATTCTACTCGACTCAATCACTCGTCTTGCCCGCGCATACAACCAGGTTATCCCTACATCCGGAAAAATACTCTCCGGTGGTGTGGACTCAAACGCACTTCACAAGCCGAAAAGATTCTTTGGAGCTGCCAGAAATATCGAAGAGGGTGGATCTCTCACGATCATCGCAACAGCACTTGTGGACACCGGATCTAAAATGGACGAGGTGATCTTCGAGGAGTTCAAAGGTACTGGTAATATGGAAATCCACCTGGATCGGAAACTCTCCGACAAGAGGATTTTCCCGGCTATCGATATCAATAAGTCAGGAACCAGAAAGGAAGAGCTTCTATTACCTAAGGAAACCCTCCAGAAGGTCTTTGTGCTCCGAAAAGTGCTTTCTCCCATGAGCATCACAGAAAGCATGGAATTATTACTCGAGAAGATGAGACAGTCTAAGACTAACGAGAGCTTCTTGGGCAGTATGAACGCCTAATAAGATTTTGGAAAAGGGGACAACATGAAAACAGACATCCATCCTAAATACGCTGACGCCAAAATTCGCTGTGCTTGTGGGGCGGTTTACGAGACTCGCACTACGGTCGGAGACATCCACGTAGAAATTTGCTCCAACTGTCACCCATACTTCACCGGAAAATCCAAAATTCTGGATACAACTGGTCGAGTAGACAAGTTCAAGAAAAAATACAAAATCTCCTAATCGAGGTTTTCAGGCTCGGGGCGTCCCCTTTGCAAAGCCTTTCGGCTTCGCGAAGGTCGCGCTGCTCCGGGCTACACTTGCGTTTCGGTCCTCGATACATCTCGGACTGCTTCGCACCCTCCACATCGCTGACGCATCTCAAAAAAGAAATCTCCCTACTTAAAAGTGCTTTCCTACTTCATCAACCAAGTCTAACCTAAGAAAGGCAATTATCATGTCAGTAATGGATTTTAACAGATACAAAGAGATTAACGACCAAAGGTTGAACTATAGAGAAATGGAAGACGCAACCGTTGTTTCCAACTATAGAAACGTAGGTTGTGGAGACGGTTATCGTATCTATCTCAAAATAGACGAGAAGAGAAAAGTAACAGACGCAAGTTATACTACCACTGGTTGTGGATTCGGTATTGTTGCACTTGCAATGGCCACAGAGATCGCTAAGGGAAAAACCATAGACGAGCTCAAAAATGTGACCACTGACGACGTCGAAAAACAATTCGAGTTTCCTGAACGTCGTAAAAATTATCCAGAGTCAGCAGTAGCAGCACTACAACAAGCAATCCATGATTATGAAACTGGAGCTGGAGTTCCGAAAGAAAGAAGGATCACCGCTGCAAAAGCAAAAGAAATACTCTCCCAAAACGGAACCCTAAAAGGAGAGGATCTATCTTCTATCATATTAGAAAAAGAAGATCTACATGGAGTCGATTTCTCTGGAGCAAATTTAAATAACGCATTCTTAACTAATTGTAATTTTGCAGGTGCCAATTTTGAAGAAGCACGCCTGCGTGGTGCCTTCTTGAATGGAGCAGACCTAACTGGTGCTAACCTAAAAGGTGCAGACTTACGCTGGGCAAAACTCGCAGGAGCTAAAATAGAAGGCGCTGATTTTACAGACGCAGTCTATGATATTGGAACCAGAGTGGACCAAAAACAAATACATATTTTCTCTTCCATGAAGAAGGAAGGAAAAGATATCTATATGGAGAAACATGAAGCCGGGTGATAAAGCCAAACTGACCAAAAGAAGTTTTCTTTTAAAAGGAGTGATCGTTCTCACCGGCGCTCAAGTAGAGATCCAAGAAATTAACGGAGATAAAGTTTCCGTTCTTTATAACGATAGAGAAGGTTATCCACATACGATCGAAGATCTTACTCTTGCGGATCTGGCTCCAATAGAATAACTCTTTGGCTCTGCGCCTCTGCGTGAAAACAAATGCTGCTACGAAAGCTTTTCATTCTAAGTTTTGCTTTCTTAATACAATGTGGTACAGCAACTTATTCCACAAATTCCTATTCTAAATACGAACAGATTCGTAGCGTTCGGGCAAATGCAATTTCTTCCGAAGATTTAAGTCTGATCACCACCAGATTTTTAAAAAGTAACGATCTATACGAAAAATACCAAGAGATTCCTAGAGTAGTCATTTACGATCTAGACAATAGGCTTGTTGCATTAAAAACGAGAGAGCTTGCCTATTATCTATCTGAGTTATGTTATCATGTGGGATCTGAATTGGATCTGGAAGATCCAATGTTTGCAAGGATGTTTGCTTCTTCCTTAGTATATTCTTATACATATTTATTTGATAAAAAGGCTATTCCTGCAGCGGATCCATTCTCTATGGAGTTTAGATTCGCATTAGAAACATATAATAGATCTCTTGCACAATTAGTTAGATTTGCCAAAAAAAATAGAAAACTCGCCAATCTAACAGATTTAAATCTCCCTCTCATCAGAGGCGCACTCTCTATGACCAGGGCAGAAGTAGAGACAGCTTGGACTCCAAAAAACTTCTTAGAGGTAGAAGTCGCTTACGATTATAAAAATGCAGGGTTCTCTAACCAAATCAGTAAATTTGGTATTGGAACTCCTCTTATCTTAATCCGAAAACATCCTGAAAAAGAACCAGAAGAAAGAAGAAAATATGAATTCGTAGCAGGAGTAGGCCAGGCATATCCAGGAACCGCACTTTTAACTCTGGAAGAATCTTATTTAGAAAATCGTAATTTAACTTTAAAAGCAGTTATTCATCTATACGATCCTGTTCATAGAGATAGAGTCCAATTCTCCGGATTAGATCTTCCAATGGAAAGTGATACAACTACTCCGCTGGCATATATGTTATCTGGAGCAGAAAATAGGGATGGGTTTTTTGCGAAGTTTGATGGAGAAGTAGGCTTAGAAAGAAAAGGACTCTATCTGGTATATCCCTATAAAAAAGGAAAAATCCCAGTGGTGTTTGTGCATGGGCTTGCTTCTTCTCCTTTTATTTGGTTTCCGATGATCAACGAACTCTTGGCAGATCCTAAGATCAAGGACAACTACCAGTTCTGGGTGTATTGGTATCCAACAGGAAATCCAATTACTATATCTGCTGCTGATTTTAGAGACACACTCAGAGACCTCCGAAAAACATATGATCCGAAAGTAGAAGATTCTTCCTTCGACAAGATGATGATCGTTGGCCATAGTATGGGCGGGTTACTTTCTAAACTGATGGTGACCAGAAGTAAAAAAGAAGATTGGATGAAAGTGGCAAATGTTTCTCCTGAAAAATTCGAATCACTTAACTCTGAATCCAAGGAAGAAGTAAAAAGAGTATTTGATTTTAAACCTTTGCCGTTTGTAAAAAGGGTGGTGTTTATTGCCACGCCACATAGAGGTTCCAATCTTGCAGAAGGATTTTTAGCTTCTATCGCAAGGATCTTATTCGTCCTTCCAAAGGGTGCTGTAACTAATATAGGGAAGGCTTACAAATTTCTAACCTCAGGCTCAGAAGAAGAATCTATTCTTCCTGAAACTTATGGAGTAGATGGACTTTCTCCAAGTAGCTTGTTCATGAAAGTGACTGGAGAGTTTAAACCTGAGGTTCCTTTTCATTCTATCATAGGGAATTCTAAGTTTAGAGACCTTGAATGGATCAATGATTCTGTAGTTTCTTATGATAGTTCTCATATAGACGGAGCACAATCCGAACTTCTAATAGATTCGGACCATTCTGTCCAAGATCATATGCCCACTATCCTGGAGATCAAAAGAATTCTCTGGGAGCATTCCGGAATTTCTAAAAAGTAATTTCTTTTTCTCAGATACGCGCTTGTTCTGATTCATTTATTCAATATTTTATCTCTAATGATACATTATGTTTGCGTAATGTATTTCTAATTTTAGTTAATTTTTCGTTCCGCCCCTTTGTGTTTAAAATGGTATATAATGAATTTTTTATATTTAATTTGGGATATAAATATTTTTAGAAAAGATCTGCAAATAAGTTTACTTCGAATGTGGGTCTGTTTTTCATTCGAAAAAATATATGAGAGATTTTTCTATGTTAAGAATTTTTGTGTCTGTATTGCTGGTGTTAAGTGTTAGCTTTGTTAGTACTTCTTGTTCGGATCTCGAAAATCTAAATCCGTTCGATACTCAGGAAGAGGTGGATCAGAAAGCTATGGATAACTTTATTAAACTTTGGTTTATAGTCGTTGCGACTGGGCAGGCCATGGCAAATAACCCTCCATCTTGGTTTCCTACTTCTTCAAACGTAGAAGAAGCTAAAGCCGAATGGGATAAGTTAGAGCCTGCTAAAAAAGCAGAGGCTTGTGCAATTGCATTTGCGAGCGGAGAAAAGCCTCCTCTGGAGCTTTGCGCGAAATAGAAAGCAACAACTTGGATCGGTGGCGTGATACAATTTCCTTGGTCAGCACGCCGCCGATCTTTCTTTTTTAGAAACTTCTTTGGACGAACCAATAGGTTCCTAACGTAGAGAGTAAAAAGAGAATGGATAGATAGAACCGCTCTATTCTTTTGGAATCGTTTTTAAAAAAATAGAGTCGCTTAGCAAGTCCTCCGATAACTAAAACGATCCCAACTAAAACAAGTTGTCCTAATTCTACTCCGAGATTGAATCCAAATAAAGGAGCAAATAAATGCTCTCTATTTAATCCAGTTTCCAATAGAAATCCTGCAAATCCGAAACCATGAATCATGCCGAATGCCAATGTGCTAATCCCCAGATATATTCCTTTTCCTTTATATGGAGATATATAGGAGTTTAAAGCTAAATAAGAACCAGCAAAGATAGACATTCCCAGATAGGCTAAAAATACGTGATTTTCTCTAAGGCCTAAACTCCAAGACAATAACCCGATTAGAAAAGGCAAAAGACCTAAAGAGACGGAAATTCGATTACGAATCTTTTCGTCTTTGGAAGAAACATATTCTCCTGCCACGATCAGTATAGTGAGTCCGATAAAAGCTTCTATGCCGGAACTTTCCGGAGAAACTTTTCCTAAAACCGCCAAGGATAGAGTGAAACTATGACCTAGGGTGAATCCGGTAATACATACAAGAATATCTTTTCTATTCCTTGCTGCTAATAATATCGCGAGTAAAAAAGCAATATGATCGAATCCTGAACCGATATGTTCCATGCCAGCGATCACAAATTGAAAAAAATCAGAGCTTGGTTGGTCTGAAAGTTCTGATCCATCTTTTAAATTCCATTCCGTTCTTTTGGATTGAAATAAATTTTCTGATAAGTTTCCGTTCTCGAAATATAATCTAGCATAATGCAAATGAGAGGAAGCGAATTCGAATAAACATGTATATACTAGGAATTCCGGAGAAACATCCTTACAGTCGTAGGATAACTCTAATTTTAAAAAAGAAGGATCGGATCTTAGAATTTTTGGACCGGAAACTAATTCACAATCCTTCTTTTTTGATCTTACTAGGATATGTGTTTTTATGTAAGAAGAAATATGTTGTCCTGGATCTCCACTTTCATTAGGAGAAAAAGGGATCCTAGTCGTTTCTCTAGAAGGAATCGTTATGATCCCGCTCAATATATTTTTGTGAAGATTCCAAACGGAAAACGATTCACTTTTATTATGAGGATGAAGTTCCGAAACCAGACTGAAAAAAAGAGAAAGTAAAAGAAAGTTTTTCAATTTATCTTATCTCTCTTCCGCAGGGAATCTTTCTATCTTCGCTCTTCTTTTTAAGAATTCCAAATAATCTCGAAGGACTTTATCTCCTTTTTCTTGTAGATAGTATGCCTTTATTTCTTCTCTGATCTGTTGGAAGGGGAGGGAAACTCCCGGTTCAGAAGAGATCAATTTTACGATCAGATATTTGTTTCCGGATTGGATAGGGGAAGAAATTTCTCCCGGTTTTAAATCGACAATTACTCGAGCAATTTCTGGTCCTAAATAATCCAATAATTTGCGGATCGGTAAAGGCGAAGCCGGCAAATCAATAAAAACCGCTTGGTTAGGTTTCCCTTTTTCTTTCCATTCTTCTGAAGCTTTCCATGCTGATCTTTCGTCGAAAGTTTCGAATGCGGAAACTAGATATCTTTGAGTTCCGGAAAATTTTTCTTTGTTGGAAATATAATAAATCCTTAATTCTAGATCGTTCGGTTCCTTGGAAGAAGTTTCTGAAATTACCGATTGGATCACTGATCTGACGATCCCTGCCCGGATCAAGCGGTCTTGGTCGGCAAGACCAAGCTCTAATCCTCTTTGTACTAATAATTCCTCTTCGATCAAACGTTCCAAGACTTGGAACTTGATCTCCTCTGTGATCGGATTTTTGCTATCGGATGCGTAACCTGCTAAGGCACGGATGTATTCTTCTCTTCCTATAGAAGTTCCATTTACTTCTGCCGCGGAGTCCATGGATAAGACTCCTTTCTCAGGAAATAGTAGACCGAAAACCGCTAAAACGAATCCAAAAATGGCTCCCGATCCCAGCACGAGACCGGGAGAAATATTATCCTTTTTGAATATATACATTCTATTTTTTGGAAGGTCTAATCAGATAAATAGGAGAAGACCAAGCTCTTTCTTCAACATTTGCCAAACAATCGTCTTTAGGATCGGTCCGATAATCTCCATAACAAGGTTTCACCTTAATACATCTGCCTTGGTTGTCGTATTCGCATCTTAATTGTCCACCGTTGATTGCTGGAGAAGGTTCTTCTATCGCTCTTACGTAATAAAGTGCATCCCTTCCTAAGGGAGAATATTCAGGATCTTGAAATTCCACTTCGCAAGCAGAAGTTCCGGATTTACACACGAATGTTTTCCAAGGATCCTGGATCAGTTTTTGCAATTTTTCACCTGGAAATGACTGAGGAAGGATGCGTATCACTTCTATTCTTGTAATCTTCTTTCTTTCTGAAGAAGGATGATAACATTCTCCTTTACAAAGTTTTTGTAAACGATCCGTTCCGATCCCGGAAATACTGGAATCAGGGCAGCCGGGTTTTTGTTTGAATGCGCCCAAAGCACGGACTTTAAAGACAGGATTTTTTGAGAATTCCACTTCAGAACCCATAGGTATCGGAGACTTGTCTTTGCCTTCTCCATGATTGAGCAAGTGGAACCAAAGCAGGATCCTATCTCCTGAAGTTGCATATACTTCTCTTCTTTCTAAGGAGTCCCAGATGGAATCTCTATTTCTTTCTTTGGAATGTACTGCTACTAGTCCCGCGGTAAGAAAGAAGGATGCTTGTCTTTCCGCATCTACCAAATCGAATCCAGCTAGACCGGCTGCTTTAAAAGCAACAGAGGAAGACTTAGGTTTTTTGCGATTTCTTGCAGGTTCCATAAGTCCGAAAGGATTTGGTTTTTCTGGTCCAGCTGATTCTGTTAGACCTTTTCTCCAATATTCCTTATATCCGTTACCCGCTCTTGCAGTATGTGTATCGCTGGAACCTATAAATCCAAAACGGAAATTTTTGGGCTGATTCGGATCGTCGAAATTGGTGATCGCCAATGAATATTGTACGGAATTTCCAGGTCTATAATTGAACGCGGGCAAAAAGCAATCAGGGCATTGACCCGAGTTCCCCCAATCGTCAGGAGTTGCTCCCGGCACAGTTAAAAATCCTGACACTCCTGCTTTTGCATGATGAGATCTGGCAACTATAGCTCTTTTCTCACATTCTTCCGAAGTTTCCTTTTCTTTGAGGCATCTTTCTCTGATGATCTCTCCCGCTCTCCAACAAGATGGTTCAAAACCTTGGATAGGATCGTTGCAGATGGCGTTCCCTTCTTCATCAAAACTTACTTCTTGCCAAGGACGATATTCTTCTGAGTTTCCATGTCCTGAATAGATCTCTATAAGTCTTTGTAAGCGTCCGTCATATTCATTACCTTTTAATTGTTTATCGAAAGTGATACCAGGAGGCGTATAAAATCCCCAAGTGGTTCCATGAGGAATAACTAAAGAAGGAATAGTCCATTGTTTTAATTTTTCAAAAAGTTCGGAAGGAGTGGCAGCCCATTCAGTACAATCTTTAGGAAGATCCTTTACATTTACACCTTTAGGACAACGAGGTATTGATAAACGTTCCGTGATAAAATCTGAAAAATCATAATAAGCCTGTCTATTTCCGCCGGGAGAGATGATCTTTAAAAGAGTTCTTTGTATAAATCCAGGGCCTGCAAGAGCTTCCGCGTTTGCTCCAGCAGCTCCTATCGGACGTGTAGGAACCTTCTCTTCTTCTGTGTCCTTAAATATCACATTCCTATGGCCGTAATGGTTCTCGACTGTATTGCCTATCTGGGTCCATTCCCAACCTAAAAAAGAAACTAATTCCGGATTATTCGGATCTCCTGCGCTTGCATTACATTGACGGATGAGATCTTTTTCTTCCTGCCATTGTTTTGGTGTCATTCCTTCTGCGTGATCCGTTAGGGACCAGAAATCTAAAGAAGAACAATATCTTGCGAAATCGCATGCGTCTTTAGGAGGATGTGCTCCTTCTCCATTTAACATGGGTAAGCTGATAGCAAATGCATCGGGAGAGAATGTGGTATGGACATGTAGATCTCCGAAGAGTATCTGTTTATCATATAAAGAAGATCCATTCTTCTTTTCTATTGATGTCTGTTTTTTAGGATCTGGATTTTTGCCGAAAGGATTTACGAACTTCTCCGCTTGCAAGGTATAGAATATTAAAAAAAAGGAAATTACTACAAAGGCTACCGAGACAATAAATTTTTTACTCATCCATCTCTCCTATATTCCGTATCGTGGGATCTTTTTCTGGATAAAATCCCACTGGATTGTACGGAATTTCAAAATTTTAGAAAAAGTTCGATTAATCAATTATATTTCAATATAATAATAAATACTTTCGTATATAGAATTTTTATATTGCTATATTTTCTATTAATTCATTTTTATGGAAAAAATTTCAATATAACGAATTTATATTCAGAGAGAATTCATCACTCAAGTGAGTGAGTTCCTCAAAAATCCAATTCGTTTAATAAAGGAGTGTCTGTGAAGAATATATTCGTCAGAGTCCGAAAGAATGCCATTCTAATGATGATCGCGCCGGCTGTGTTAGCTGCTCCAGTATCGTTAAGCGCCATCGCAAGCAATAGTAGGAATGCGATCAATGCAAGATACGAAGGTCTTGCCGGAGTGAATACCGGTCTTGGTGGTTCTCCCATAGACGTGGCTTTGAATCCGGCCAATCTTTCCTTAACCAAGGGAAAGAAGGTGGAATTCGGGTTAGGTGCTACTTTTGCTACGGTCAAATTCCAAGATCGTTTTTTAGATAATGATCCGAACTCAAATTATGAAAATTCCAAAACTAGAAGTACCGGAGGTCCCGCTCCTTATCTTGCATTAAAACTTCCTGTGACCGAAACGATCGATTACGGATTTGCTGCTTATGTTTACGGGGGAGTGAACGGAGCTGCGGAAAAAATTGATAGGAATACTCCAGACGGTCAGTCTGTGAATCAATGGTCAGGTTTGAATCTACCCGGAGCTTTGGGTAATGGAAGAAGGATCAAAGAAACTTCTGAAAACCAAGGTGTGTTTATAAAAGCGGTCAATGGTCTTTCTTGGAAGATCGGAAATCTTTCTTTAGGTGCGAGTTTGGAGCTCAATTATGCAAGGCAGTCCCGCTCTATAAAATATTATGATGCCTCGGGTTCTTTCGAGATACCTGGACAAGGGGTTTCCTATGAAAGTAGAAAAAATGCCCTCGCATTTGGAGGAATATTAGGATTTAATTATACGTTTACGGATTGGTTTAGATTCGGCTATTCGTACCAGGCTAAGACAAGTTTTCCGTTCGACGGAACTTATACAGTGAATCAGGGCAATCCGAATTATTATAGATCGACGCCGGTTTCCTATCAATTTAATCTCCCGGAAAAACACAGTATAGGTTTCGCTATCGGACCTGAAAATTTCAAAGTAGGGATAGATTTTGTTTATTCAAACTATGGATCCTATTTGAAAAATGTTCATCAACATTTGGGAGACTCTTGGTATCCAAGCCCTCAAGGAAAAACTGCAAACGTTACTGGGCATTTGAACTACAGGGACCAATGGGCAGCTTTGATCGGATTAGAACATAAAATTTCTCCTGAATGGACCTATCGTTTAGGATACAGTTATAATTCTCCGATCGTTTCTCCTAACGGCCTGAATGGAGCACAAGGGATCGTATTAACTTTCAATCAAGTAGTTGCCGCAGGTTTCAGCTACGCGACCGGACCTTGGAGTTTCGATTTCGGACTTAGCTATTTTCTTCCAGGAAAAAAAGTGGATGGTGGAAGAGGAACCGACTGGGCTCTTACTCACGCGATCAACGGGCCTAACGAAAAGAATTTTGCAGGATATTCCTATAGCACACAAGCGATCAATTCTATTGGGATCAATTTCGGTGCGACCCGTTCTTTTGATTAAGTTAAGGCGGATCTTGATCGAATGAAAAAGTTTCTAATACTTCTACTATTCTTTTTTTCTTTTTCGAATGTATTTGCCGCTCCCGAAGATGAACAAGTCCCATCTTCGGGAAGATCTCGCTGGGATATTATTTGGAGAAGTGCTGTGATTCCGGGATGGGGACTTCTTCATGCGGGAGAAACAAAGAAGGGAATTTTTGCGTTAAGCACATTTGCTATTTTTGTAGGTTTGGAAATACAAGGGCATCAGGTCTTGGAACATAGAAAGGAAAAATACGAACAAAGCAAAGATGTTTTGGATGTGTACCTTTTAGGTTTTAGAGAAAACGCAGATCCTGTTACTCTTGTAACTTTGCAGGGCCAGAAAGAGATCCAACATTTGGAATATGAAAATGCTGCCTATAAATCTCAGGTAAAATTAGGCTTATTGGTCTTAAAGTATGTAGTACAATTAGGTTTCGCGAACTTTTACGGGATCAAATGGGAAAAGGGAGAAATTGGACAGGGACTTCGTTTTGACGTGGACAAAGATTATGTTTCCGCTCCATACCAAGGCGCAGTTTCTTCTTCCTCCTTAGCGCAAAGATTTAGTCTAACGTATTCGTTCGTATTTTAAACTTATAGAAAGGGCAAATTGGATATGAGCCGTAATATTATTAGATCTATTTTATTCTTCTTACTTTTTATTACAGGCTTTCATTGTACTGGTCCCGTTCTTAAAACGGAGGCTAAAATTTCCGATCCTAAATTGAGCGAGTTCAATAAGGAATTCGAAAAGAAAATTTATGAAGTAACTCCTGGGATCTATTCTGCTGTAGGATATGGGATTGCTAACTCCATTCTGATAATTGGTAAAGATGGACTGATCATAGTGGATACCATGGATGATCGAAAAGCGGGCGAAGAGGTCTTCTCCGAATTTAGAAAAATTTCCTCTCTTCCTGTGAAAGCGATCGTGTATACACATAGTCATCCGGATCATATTTTTGGTTCGGGTGCTTTCGCTAAGGATTCTAATCCAGAGATCTATGCCCATGAAAGTTTAAGATCTAATGTGGAACGTTTGGCCAGCGAAACTGCTCCGATCATCAGCCAAAGAAGTGCAAGAATGTTCGGAAATTTTCTGAAAGCGGAAGAACTGATCAATGCGGGGATTGGTCCTTTTCTGGGATACACGGAGGAAAGTAGGGCAGACTATATTCCTCCTACAAAAACTTTCAAGGATAGACTTTCGATCAACGTGGCGGGAGTTTCTCTGGAATTGATCCATGCTCCCGGAGAGACAGATGATCAGATCTATGTTTTGGTCCCGGGAAAGAAGACGATACTTACCGGAGATAATTTTTACAAAGCGTTTCCAAACCTATATACGATAAGGGGAACATGGTTTCGTAATTTAAAAAATTGGTATAGATCCTTAGATATTATTCGAGAGATAGGACCTGAATTTTTAGTGCCGAGTCATGGTCGTCCCTTAGCAGGAGTAAAAATAATCTATGAAACGGTTACCGATTACAGGGATGCGATCCAATTTGTTCATGACCAATCCTTGAGAGGGATGAATGGCGGGCTTAATCCGGAAGATTTGGTAGAATATGTAAAATTGCCTTCTCATTTGGCAAAGTCTCCTTACCTCCAGGAAATTTACGGAAAAGTTTCCTGGTCTGTAAGATCTTCCTTTAACGGGAATTTAGGATGGTTTAGCGGAGATCCGGCGGATCTTCATCCATTGACTAAGGAAAAATCTGCCGAACTGATAGCAAATCTGGCAGGAGGTGCAGATTCTTTATTAAAATTCTCTAAAGAATACTATGCCAAAGGTAAATACCAAGAGGCTCTTCAATTGACAGGACATATCTTAAGATTGGATCCTAAAAATAAGGAGGCTATAGAGATACGGATCTCCTCTTTGGACCGTTTGGGAGAAAAAGAAGAAAATGCGAATGCCAGGCATTATTATCTGACAGAAGCCTTGGAAGTAAGGGAAAAATTCGTGGCCAGACTTCCAATCAAGCCTAGTGCAGAACTTTTGAAAAAATATTCAGTTTATGTAATATTATCTTCTTTCGTGGCTAATTTAGATCCGAAAGCAAGCGCTGATCTGGATCAAAAAGTAGGGCTTCAGTTTACTGATACCGGAGAAGAATATACAATCCATATCCGTAGAGGTGTAGCGGAACTGAAACAAAGAATGGATAAGGATCTGGATATTCAGGTTCAATTGGATTCATTGGAATGGAAGAAATTACTTTCTAAAACTAAAACCCCTTTAACTGTTTTGCCTGAATTCAGTTATAAAAAGGGAAATCTGATCCAATTTGTTAAATTCCTGAAAAACTTTTCTCCTTTGGAACCAAAACTTCTTTTTGAAAAGCCTTAAGAGTTCATTCCTTTCCAAAGCCAATCAAATGATTCGGAAAGAGTTTGATCCAATTCTCCTTCTAAAAGCCAAAGATTTTTGTTTAAAAATGCTTCTTTCACTTCTTTGGGAGGGTTATGATGCTGCCAAAGCATCAGACCTAAAAAATAAAAACGTAATATAAATTTTCTGGCATTCGCGATCGTGAGCCCAGTTTCTCTGGAAAGCCAGATCCTTGCTAATTCGTCCATTCCGTCAGAAGTATTCTTTTTGAATTCATACAAAAAGTCTTGGTCTACATTACTTTCTAAAATTCCCGGAATGATAAGCCCCACGAACATAAAAATTTCATTTTCGGAAAACTGACGAATGATCTTTTCTTTTAACTTGGCTAAAGAATATTCAGGTCCTTGTAGTAATACTGCCATATCCTTAAAGAAGTATTCAGTTTCTTGTAGATGCAGTGTGAGAAAAATTTCTTCTCTAGTTTTGAAATAGAAATAGATCACACCCTTGGTGACTCCTGCGGCTTCTGCAATCTCCTGGGTGCTGGGAAGAGGATGTTTTTGTTTTACCAGAAGTTCCCGCAAGGCAGCCACAATGGACTGCTTGCGGATTTCTTTTTCTTCCGGCTTTCGGGCTCTTTTTTTATCCACTCTCAGGAAACTATACGGCAGCGGACAACATCCAGTCAACCGTCTCTTGTAGTGATTTTTTGACAGGCATAGGTTTCCATTGGAATTCTGTAGCCAATCGATCCGAGTTGTATTCTTGTTTTCTTTGCAGATAATCTTGCACAATTTCAGAATTGATTTGTCTGTCCAAACCGGTGACCGCGTGTTTAAACGCATCCAGATAAGGCATGACTCGAACGATAAAAGAGGGAAGTTCCTTGCCGGTTGTTTTTGCTTTAGGATGGATCTCTTTTACTAATTTGCAAACTTGAGAAACGGAAAGAGTTTCACCGGTTGCGATATATCTTCCTTGTGCAGCAGGATTTTCGTAAGCTAAGATATGTGCCATCGCAACATCTCTTACATCCACATAAGAAAAAGTCATCTTAGGTGCGAAAGGAAGTTGCCCTTTCAGAATATCCTGAATGAGTTTCAAAGAAGAAGTAGGTTGGGTGAACTGAGGACCTAAAATAGTTCCAGGAAGAACAGTTACCAGATTCAAACCTAATTTTTTAGAAATTTCCCAAGCCAATTTTTCGGATTGGGTTTTAGAAATCGCGTAAGGTTCTTTCGCAGAATCATTCCAAGTAGATTCGTTCAGAGGAGATTCTCCTTCTGCAATTGTTCCTACAGCAGCGATGCTGGAGGTATATACTACTTTTTTGATCCCAGACTTATGCGCTTCTTCCAAAACGTTTCTGGTTCCGTTGATATTCGGTTCTACAACTTCTTTCTGAGGATCTTTAGCTGTCAGATTGAATGCTGCAGCCACTTGAAAAAGGCCATCCTGACCTTGAAGTGCCTTGCGAAGAGATTCCCTATCTCCCAAATCCGCGGAGACCAATTTCACTCCCAGCTTTTTCAGGTTAGCGGTTTTCTTTGCATCATTCGCATCTCTAACCGCCGCCGTTACCTCATAACCTCTTTCTTGTAGAAGTTTTACCAAAGAAAAACCCAGGTGCCCGCTTGCACCAGTTACCAATACTTTTTGCATGAGTTCCTACCTCGTTTATTAATATACCATTGGACTATAAATAATATACTAATAGTCAATTATTTTTTATAAAAAGACCGCCGAATAGGAATTTGGAGAAAATTCGAAAACGAGTTTTTACTGTCATTTTGGCGTATTTATATAGAATGAAATGGATGAAGCTTATTACTTAGAATTCCCTTTCTGCTTTCTATACAAAGATGGAGATATTCCCGTAAACTTTACGAATTGAGAATGGAAGGTAGATTTGGAGTTAAAACCAACTGCGAATGCAATGTCCAATACTGAATTTTCGGATTCTTCTATCAATCGTTTGCAAGCTTCTTGTACTCTATATCGATTGATTAACTCATAAAAATTCATTTTGTGAACTTCGTTTAAATATCTGGATGTCTGGTGCAAATTTAATCCAAGCTCCGCAGCCAAATCTACCAATCTCAATTCACTATCTCTGTATAAGTTTTTGGTTTCTAAAAGCTCTTTAAGTTTGGAATTTGCGATTTCGATTTCTTTGGAGAGAAGAGGGGTGTTTTGATATTTTGCACTTTGGATGACTTCGCTGATCTCGTTGAAAAAACCAGGATGTCTTTCTCTTACCAAAAATAACAGAAACACCATGATACAAATTAAAGAAGCCCCTAGATCGAACAAATATTTGTTCTTTAGAAAGTATGCAGTCCCTATAAAACTATTTGCGAATACGGGTAGAAGTAAAACTAACCAGACCAATTTTAATTCGTACATTTCATATCTTCTGCTGACCTTATGGTAAAGATAAAGGCAGAATAGGGAATATACAGAGACTTGGATGCTTGCGATCAAACTTCCTAAATGAGCCCAGTCTAGTCTGAATTCTTTGGCTCCTTGTAGTACTTGGGCTTTTAATTCCGAGCTATCTTGCGAAAAGAAAATACATTCAAAAACAGTAAATAGTAGTACTGGCGAAAAATGGAGTCCGTATCGGATTAGTTTTTCTTTTGGACTTTCTTCTTCTGTTTCTAAGAAGGAGCGGATGTATGTGTAAATGAGCGGTCCTACAGAAATTACACTTGTATGTAAGAATATAAATAGATAAGGAAATTCTAATAAATCATCCTGTAGATACCAGGAATATCTCAGTAGGATAGTCCCTGTCAGTGTCATGATCAGCACCAAAATCCGATTTCCGGAGCCCGGGCGAATGATTTCCAGGTAGGCGTATATAAATGCGGCTCCGGCTCCGAACTGCAGAAATTTCAGAAAGAATAAATGTAGGTATTCCATAGATAGCTTTTTAGGCCGGATGCTATTTGAATTCTTATCCTATTTTCTGCCAAACAGATTTGAATGAAACTTGCAAACCAAATTTTCCAAGGAATTTGTAGGACCTCCTACAAAATGAATGCCAAGAAAGCTTCTTGAAAAGTAGGGAATTTTCTGATATAGAGAAAAGTGTCGTTGCGGGTACCACCGAACCGGCCCCCTTCCGCAGCGACAATAGAAGCGAGGAAACGACTCCGAAGGAAGTCGGTGACCGATAGGTCAAAAAGTGTCGTTACCGGGTACCACCAAACCGGCCCCCACCCAAAGAGGGCGGGGAGCAAATCGCCTGTAGGAGTTCCAACATCGGTAAAATTCCTCCTAAAGATGTCCGATCCGATAAGTTCGGCTATCCGAACCTATGGAGGCGGTCGATGCGTAAGCGGGCTTATGTTATGATTGTTCCATGAATTCGGAAACATATCCATTAGCAGTAATACAGCTCAAGGGTTCCCAAGAAGAAATGGGAAGACAATTCGGTGAGATCATGAATGAGATCGGGCAGTTTGAGCCGATCTTTGATTTTTATCCTGTGATGGCCCGCAATCTTTTGTTGGGGAGTTTGCCTCGTAGCAATCGGAATTTTTTGGCGAAGGGTGTAACTTCTCTTTTGGTGAATTGGATGTCCAAGAGAATGATGAAACATCGTCCGGAAGAGTTTTCTGCGAGGACGATTGCTGCTCTGACTTCTGCGGGTCGTTCTGCGAAATTAGAAAAGGAACTTTTCACTATGGATTCTTTCCAAAACTCTGTTGGGTTTTTGGGTATGATCCAACTTCTTCCGGAGCTCGCACATATGAGTCCTGGTAGAAGTCCTCAGATGATCCCTGCTTGTACGAGTGTTGCTGTTTGGGGAGAACAAAGTCAGGACGGAAAATTATATCATGCACGCAATTTTGATTTTCCAGGTGTTGAAGTTTGGGACAAACGCCCGATCGTTGTTTTCTGCACGCCCGAAAAAGGTTTACGTTATGGTTATATTGCATGCAGAGGCGCTGATGTTCCTGGGATCACTGCGTTTAATGAAGCAGGTCTTACAATTGCATTCCATACTCGCTTTCATAAAAAGATAGGCTTTAATGGTTTAGGTGTGATCGATTTTGGTCATAAGATCATTTCAGAAGCAAGATCTATTGAAGAAGCAGTAAGTATTGCTAAAAAACATAAGATCAATTCTACCTGGGGTTTGATTGTTACAAATCATAAGGAGAAGGGCCCGAAGGCTGCGATTATCGAGACCAATTACGGAAATGTAGATGTGGTTTATCCTAATTTAGGAAAAGATCATATTGTTAATACGAATCATTATCAAAGTGAGAAGTTGCAAGAAGGGGAGATAATGGCAGCCCCTGTTTTCTATCATCATTGTATCAGCCGTTTTGACCGAGCGGAGCAGCTTCTTTCCTCTCAAAAAAAGAAAAGGGGAACGAGCGTTGTAGATCTTCAAAATCTTTTAGATGATACTATCGATTGTTCCAGCGGCGAAGTCCGGACAATGGGTTCCACGATCCGTCAGATCACTTCCGTGAAATCTGTGGTCATGAGTGCAGAAGCTCGTAAAATTTTTGTCTCCGTTGGTACTGCTCCTACTAGCAGCGGGCCTTATATGGAAATTCCTATGGCTTGGGGAGAACCGGGCTATAAACTTTTGGATCTTTCGGATGCCAAAAAGGGAAAAGCGAAGAAGGTTCCGAAATCTAAAAATCCAAAGGTGGGATCAGCGATTCGACATTATAAAAAAGCAATGCTTATCAATGATGATCCAGGAATGGGCGGAATTGATGATATTCTTCTGGAATTGCAGAAAGCAAACGAAGAATTTACAGGCAAGGATCCTTCTATTCTATTCTTAGAAGCAATTTTATATCTGGAAAAAGGAAATCTGAATAAGGCTGCGTTCTTATTGGAACAAGCGGAAAGTTTAGAGACTTCTTCTTTCAGAAAACAGCAAAGTGCATTGTGGCTGGCAAGAACTCAGTCAGTCTTGGGTAAACAAAAAATAGCAGATCATTTCTACGATAAGATCAAAAATTCAAAAACGGAATTTTCTACTCAGGTTTGGAAACAAAAAGTATTCCAAGACAAGGGGAAATATTCCGCGAGGAAGCTGAGACAGGTTTCTCCGAATTTTATTATCGTAGAGGCGAACGAGCTTTAAAAAGACCGACTTCTTCTTCGGAAAAAACGGAGAAGAAGTCGATCCCAACTCAAGGACCTGCTACGCAGCGAGCGCGCACGCTACTCGTATCCGACTTAGAATAACTATTCAGTTGATAAACCATCTGCGCGTGAGCATTCGTGAGAGCGTTATTGGCTGTGGTTCCTGTCCAAGCGATCGATGCCTGCGAACTATTTGGGAAAAGAGAAAGAGGTAGGTTCGAGCTGGTGAGCGAGGGTTCCAAAATAAAATAAGATTCTCTAACTGATGGAAGTCTCCAATCTGTTCTCGATGCGAAATTTAGATTATTGCAATAATCTAATGCTTGCTGCCAAGTTAAAGCGTTGGCAGATCCTGTACATGTAGCGTCGTCCGCCTGACTATACGCACATTTTTTGATTAGAAGTCCTGTATTGTCCTCTTGTACGGTACCATCTCCCATATCTGTGAAACTCGCGTTCGGAACTTTGGGACCTGATACACAACGAACAGGGAAGTTGTTAGTTTCATCCATTGCAGAGATACTTCCGACTGCATAAAATAAGTATCTTCCGAAAAATCCTACGGCTGGCGTCGATGTCCAACCTCCAGCTGCTTGTAAGTTTGGAAAATAGGTATTAGATAAGAAAGTTGTTTGGGAATGATCTCCGAACAGAACAGATTCTCTTGCTGTCGGAAGTCTCCAACTTCTTCCTGCAGTGGTTAAAGAATTACAATAAGCGTTAGCTACCTGCCAATATACATTGAGACTAGAACCGATACAAGTGCTTCCGTTCCAAATCATTCCGAATAGACATCTTTGCCAAGTTAGGCCAGAACTTTCTTCTAGTATTGTTTCTCCCGAATCCTGGAGTTGTAATGAAAATGGGGCTGGAGTATTCGTAACTTCTCCGTCTTCTCCTGTTCCTGCGCAAGCACGCGTTGCTCCGCTTGTATCGTAACAATTGGTTTGGTTTGAATCTGGCAATTTAAAAAGGGAACCCGGGGGGACGCTTGCAGCACTTGTTAAAGCTAAAAGAACGGAAGTTTCAAGATTATAATTTTTATGTTCGGCTTCACAATTCCAGAGATTGAAGGATATAAGGAATATTACACCCAGAGATTTAGGATTTTTCATTTAAGACATTCCAATTTTAAAATATTCTTATAGCCAGATATATCTTAAAGAGGAGATGTCAGACAATGAAACGGAGAAAATAGAGAGATTTTCCCTTCGAAGTACAAATTTTTACGTTAGGCGCTATTCATTACCCATTTGGGATATTGGAACGCGACAACGAAAAATTTCAAACAAAGAACGCTGAAAGGGAAAATATCAGATGGAATCACTGGTTACTGATTCTCTTTCCATCCACATTCCGGAATCTTTGATCAATTGAACTAATCTCTCATCAGCTTCTTCAGAAGGAACGTTTTTGAGTACAATTTCTTTTCCACGATATAAATGCACTTTACCTGGGCCTGCACCTACGTAACCAAAATCTGCATCCGCCATTTCTCCAGGCCCGTTTACGATACAGCCCATGACTGCGATCTTAACACCTTTTAAATGACCTGTTTTTTCTTTGATACGTGCGGTTGTGGTTTGCAGATCGAATAGAGTTCTTCCACAAGAAGGGCAGGAGATATATTCAGTTTTTGTAAGTCTTAATCTGGTTGCTTGTAATATATCAAACCCGAGTTGCAAAACTGTCTCTGGTTCACTATCAATTACTTTGATACGGAGCATATCCCCGATCCCATCTGTCAACATTCCTCCGATACCGATAGAGGATTCATATAATGCAGTTTCCATGTCTGGATATTCTGCACTCAAGAAGATTGGGTAATCAAAATCGCTGAGTATACGTGCTAATTTTCTGTAATCATGTAGTATGTGAAAAGTTTGGATGGAGAATGCTACTGATTCTATTCCTGCATTCTTAAATTCTTCAGGTAATCCTTTTAAACTTTCGATTTGGTAGGCCTGGACATTGAGCTCAGTGATTCCTTTTCCTTCTCTTTTATGCAAAAATTCTAATAAAGAATCCCTATTTTGGAAATGGTGGAATGGGTCCACTGTTACTTTTGAGAAAGGAATTAGATCTTCCAATACATCTTCGAGCAATAGTTCGTTTTGTTCTACTATAACTCCCATCGGAACAGAAGAAGACTTACTTACGGAAATACATTCTTCTCTTAGGAACTCGTCTGTAGGAAGTGGCACTGAAACCATTTCCAATTCTAAGGATCTGGATCTTGCGTAACTTTTAAGTGAAGCTAGTTCTTGCGAAAATCCACTTTCCGATTCGAAAGGTAGTACCGATTCAATTCGGACTGCGTGGTTTTCTCCAAGTGAAAGACTTCCCACTTGGATTGGTCTGCTATAAAATCTTTGGTAAGAATAAGGATTTCTGAATTCAGAATATCCTTGGCTTTGTGTTTCGGGAAATCTGAGTTTATTATATTTGTCTGCGAGTAATCTTGCGACTGGAACTTCGTGGATTGGGTCTTCTGTTAAGGAAACTCTGATGGTATCACCGAGTCCATCTTCCAATAAGGAGCCTATACCGATTGCGGATTTGATCCTTCCGTCTTTTCCGTCTCCGGCTTCTGTTACTCCTAAATGTAATGGATAATCCATCTGCAATTCCATAAAACGACTGCATAATAATCTATAAGCCTGGACCATCACTTGCGGATTGGAGGCTTTCATACTTACAATAATATCTTTATAAGAAAGACTTTCTGCAATCCGAATAAACTCTATCGCTGACTCCACCATTCCTTGCGGTGTGTCACCATATTTATTCATGATACGATCTGATAAGGATCCGTGGTTTGTCCCGATTCTCATGGAGACTCCCAACTCTTTACAACGAAGTACTAATGGGCTGAATACTTCGGAGATCCTTTCTAATTCTTCTTTATATTCAAATTCTGTATAATCTCTGACTGCGAATTTTTTCTTATCAGCGAAGTTGCCCGGATTGATACGGACCTTCTCCACCCATTCTACAGATTTCATCGCAACACTAGGAGTGAAATGGATATCTGCTACAAGTGGGACCTTACTTCCTAACCTTTTAAGTTCTTTGCGAATATTCGGTAAGTTATCCGCATCAGGTTGAGAAGGTACAGTCAATCGAACAATCTCACAACCAGCGGCTTCCAGTTCCAAAATTTGTCTGACAGAGTTTTCTGTATCTCTTGTGTCAGCAGTGATCATGGATTGGATCCGGATCGGATTATTTCCACCGATCCCAATATCTCCTACTTTTACCTCTCTGGTTCTACGTCGTTGGTAAGAGAATGGAGAATAATTGTATCGGAAGTTCATGAGTGCTCTCTAGTTCCATTAAGAAGGGGCCGAATCAATTGTCATTTAGGATTTTTCCCGAATAGGCACGAATCTGAGAGGTTTTTAGAGCTTTGTAGTAGATCCTACCTCAAGATATAACAGCCAAAAGGGCGGGCAAATTGAATAAATTGACTGGAAAAGCAGAGTAATCAGGATTGCTGGAACCCCATATGAATCTGCTCAAACGTTATTTTTCTAAAATAGAATCCCCTGAAGAGGCTGAGTTTTTTCTAAACTCTTCTTCTTATATTTTGTTTTTGATCGGGTTTTTGCAGAGTATTCTTTTTACCTTTCTTTTGGGATCTTTTAGGAACTTCTATATGGATGTTCTTCTTCTTTTTATTTTCGGAATAGTGATACGATTTTCAAGAAGTAGGGTATCCGTTATTCTTCTTTGTATTTATTCTTTGATCATTCTTATTGGCACAACATTGACCTGGTTTGGGATCGCTGCGGGCGGAGGAAATAATATATTTCTGGCATTACTTTTACTTCTTCTTTCTATCCGTACTCTCATAGTGAGTTTTCAGTTCCATACATTAAAGAATACGAAACTTATTTGGAAAAATATTTGGATCAGACATCTGATTGCGATCGGTTTTGCTTTTATACTTTTCTCTTCTTTCTTTATTTCTTTTATAATGATCTCTAAATTTTTAGGGATCGCTGAGATGAATAGTCTTCATGGAGAGATTATTTTCGAATCTTTTCCTATCTCTTACATTCTTCTTTTGCTTCCGGGACTTCCTTGGGCTAAAAAGAGAAGAATGTATACTACCTCCGAAAATCCTTCCTGAACTCAGGTCTATATTCAGTTTTTTGAACACGTTTTGGATAGAAGGTCCACTGTAGCGATCGTTACGGTGATTTTGAGCTTTTGCTCACTTTTTTTCTGAGAAGATCAAAAAATCCAAAAATAAGATCATCACGATTTGTTATGCTATTAACTGGCCGGGGAATCTATATACACACATAACGTTCCGATTTGTCCTTTGTTTTGAGATCAAAACATCTGATCAATCCGTATAACAGACGTTTGTTCCTCGATTTGTATTGTTCATTCCGAACGATTCTGAGAATTTTTTAAATAACTCGGAAAAATATACCAGGGACGAGCTGATTGGGAAAAACGTGATTATTCCTTAAACTAAAAGCGAAAGTATATAAAATAAATAGAATGCTGTATTGGACTATGAGAAAAATAACCGTTTGTTTTCTGATCTCAACTTTGAGTCTTTTTAGTTGTTCCCCAGATGGAAAATCTTTCGATCCTGTGGGTGCCCTGCTTGCTGTAATTTCCCCTAACGGAGGAACAGGAAATCCGACGGATCCGGGGCCGCCTGCGGATGCTCCTCAATGGGTATCGGCAAGTGATGCGATATTTGCAAATAAGGTGGAGATTAGTTGGGATCCAATTCCTGCATCTGAATATCGTATATTCAGAAAGTCTGAATTTGAATCAAACTATCAACAGATCGGAACGAGTTCGGATCCTTTCTTTAGCGACACAGTTTCAGATACTCAGAAATCTTTCCAATATGCAGTCCAGGCAGTGACCTTAGATGGAAATCTTTCTTCCATGAGTTTGTTTGATACTGGCGGGATCGCGAATAACGCGGGTTGTTTAGCAAAATTAAATTCGTTTGGTGGAGGAACTAGCCAATTTCTCAGATTCAGAAGTGGTTTTTCGGGAGATACGCAATCTGTAGCTTCTTGGGGAAATCTTCTTTTAATCTCCAGCGGGGGGAACGTTTACCTCCTGAATACGAGTAGGGATATTATAGGTATTTGGACTGGTATCTCTGCAGAAGAAATGGTTACGGATGCTTCCAATCGTATTTTTGCACTTTCTGGAAAGAAAGTTTTCGAACTTTTTTCAGATTGTAGTCAGGCGAGTATTATTGATCTTCCTGCAGATTCTTCTCCGAAGGATCTTGCGATTGATACAACAGGAAATCTTTATATTAGTGAGGCAAATTTTAATACGGGCACCGATCGTATTTTTAAATATTCTTCTGCGGGAAATTTATTAAAGTCCTGGGATCTACCTGGAACTTTCCGACAACCTAATGCAATTTATATTCATCCAGCGGATGGAAGCTTACTTGTAGCGGATAATAGTTCTTTCGATTTATTTCAATATGATATTAGCGGAGATACTCCCATCCAACTTGCTTTTAAGGATATTTTTGTAGGGCAAATCATTGATATGACGATGACTGGAAATCAGATCATAGTCGCGATCAAAAGAAATTCTTCCCCTGATCCTGGTAATTATTTGGTGAGATTTCATAGTGGAATGGCTGGTGGTTCTGTTCTTTTGCCGATCACTCCTTCTTTAAATTCTACAATCGAAAGTATCTCTATCGATTCTCGCACAGGAAATGTTTTTGCAGCGGATAGTGAGAAAGGTTTCGTTGTTTCCTGTTCTGCGCCCATTTTTACTCCTTGCTTTCGGGATATTGTAGGTTCTTCTCCTCTAAGTATCGTAAGAGATGCCAATCAGAACTTTTATATTTTGCATTATAAAGGAATGATCACTAAACTAAACCCAAATGGAGCTTATCTCTCTTCCTTCTTCTTACCTACTTATCAAGGTCTTGCGATCTCAGGAGTGGATATGGAAATAGAAGGAGATACGTTATTCGTCTCTGGAAGGACTTTTAATAACACGGTTTTGGTAAAAGTCGGGACAAACTTTACGGGACAAAGTATAGGGCTTCTTCCTTCCGGATCTTTTTCTGTTTGGACAAATATTGCGATCCATGACGGAAAAGTATTCAGCGATTACGTTGGGATCGGAGACGAGGACTTCTTCACATATTCAAATTACTTTTCGATTAACGGGAACGATGAAGGAAATTATTCCGCAACTCCTTTGAGAGAATTGACGATCTATAGTACTCTTGCATTAGAAACAGATTATGACTCGAGCTTCTATCATATGATCGAGGCACAAGGAGAAGGAGACATCTATATCGGTATCTCTAAATTCAATTCCAAAACTTTGCAATGGACAACATTAGCGGGTTCCGAATCTGGAGTTCAATTTCAGCATTTAACTACGGATAAGATTGGAGGATTATACACTGTCGAAGGTTCTGCAAATAACGGATTTAAGGTAACCAAAAGGAATGGGAACTTCGGCAATCTGGGAGAAGTAGCAATTCCTTCGAACCAAATTACTGTGAATACTATATATGTTTCGGATACAGGAAGCTCTGCATTTTTAGCAACCCCTTGGACCCTCCACAAAATTATGTTACCTTAATGTGAAACCGCTCATCGGTAGGATTTTAATTTTCCAAAAGTAAAAAAATTCTAAGGCCCAAATTTGAGATCGGGGGGTGTAAAATCCGATACTTTGGTTATAGAAAGTCTGGAAAGATTTTCAAAACAAAGGGCCTCGGCATGGAATTTCTGGAACCAAAAGACCTGACGGAAAATAAATCCTACCGGATTCGCCTAACTGTTGCCATCTATAGAAATAATATTTTATCTTATAAGAACGATATAGTAGTTCCTTCGGTTTATATGAGAAGGAACGAAGCTCGTGCTCATATCCGCAAGGAAGTGACAGAACGTCTGACACATTCTTCTTTTTTCCGCTCTCCTCGTCCTGACTATGATCTGGTTCGTTATTCTGAAGAAGCAACTTGTAACACATTCTTGAGATATAGGATCGTCAGCGGAAGTCCTACAGAAGAAACTTTACCTAAGACTGTTTAAGAAAGATTCGTAACTTAATTGTCTTGAATTCCGGTCTAGGGTTGTAAAAACTTGACTGCGAATCCGATTATGGCAGACAAAAAGGTCATAGAAAAAAATTCCCATGGAGAATACGTTCTAACAGCGTATGGGGAATTTTTAAGTTATTTCCATACTCATATCCAACTTTTCGGGACATTGATCTCGGCTAAAAAAATTCCTGCCAAAGAACAAGAAGCTCTTAAAACAAAACTTCGCTCTTATATCTCTAGTAACGTCCAAAAGACGGATCATTTTTTTGATCAACTTCCTCAGTTTGCTCAATTCCTCGGAATGGGTTCCCAAGAACTTTCTTCTTATATGAACAGGAACTTCTTGGGTGCTTTAAATAAGGTAAAAACCAAACTTATAGAACAAGAGTCCTCTGCAGAGCAAACTCCTCGTAAGAAAAAATATTCTAAGATATCTGAAGAGATATTAGAAGGACTCGGATTCACTTTTCCAGCGGGACACAGATTCGAAGCAGAAGAAGGGATGATCTATCTAGTAGAGATCTCTACAGGTAAAAAAAGAGAAGCAGCTGCCTTGGGAGAAGTCGCAAGAGAAACTGCAGCGGCAGGTGCCGCTGCAAGACCAATCCCAGTTCCAGTTCGTAAAGGACCAGAAACTCCGATCTTAAAAGAAATATTAGAAAAATATGGTGAACTATTCTCCGGTAAACCTTTGATCATGAAGGTAGAGGAATTGGAAGAAGATGATTGTCCAGTCCAAATGGGAGAAGATATTCTAGCAGATGTAGAGGATCTTCATTTCGATGGGGACTTTGGTGGAGATTCTCCAAGCTTCTCAGAGCCGCCAGTAAGCATTCCATTTTCTAAATATATGGATCAGGTCGGAAAGGTCCGAGTTTTCCAAAAAGCAGGACAACTAGAAGAATACAAACGTTGGGTTGCTTCTTTACCAGTAGAAGAAAATGCACTTGTTCAATTACAAACTTCTCTTTTGAAAGAATCCAGGGGAGAAGTAGTAGAATGGGACGGAACTCTTGGCCAACTAGGCTCTCGCACCGGACTTTCTGAATCCAGACTTAGAAAAGTATTAGAACTCGGACGTGATTTTTTCCGTATCAGAAACCAGTTAGAAGCTTCTTGGAGTAAAGCAAGAACAGCAAGTCCTGCAGTAGCCGAACTTGTAAAAAAAGCATGGCCTCATATTCTAAGAGTCATGGATGAATATCCTGATTTTACTCAGATCAAAGGAAAGATGGATCAACTTCTTTCTCGTATTCCTGATGCAAGCCAGAGAAAGATCCTGACTGATCTATTCTTAAATCCAGTTCTTTCTATTCGCAGAAACTAAAGATTTAATCCAGAACCGAATCTTTCAAAACCGCACTTCTTCCGTCTTCTTTTTTGATCTGCCAAAAGATAAAGCTAGAAGATAAAGTGATAATCCCCATACAAGCGAATGTACTTCTGAATGCCAAGAGCATATTCTCCGGATCCTGACCGAATAGATCCCTGAATGCTTCTAATGCTCCTGCAGCACAGGCGACTCCCATTCCCATAGCCAACATCTGAACCATGGAAAGCATTGTATTTCCGCTACTTGTGAATTCTCCGTTTAAATCCTTTAAAGTGAGAGTATTCATTGCTGTGAATTGGAATGAATTAAACGCACCAAAGCAGAACAATTGAAAAGAAAAGATCCACCAGATCTCTGAGGAGTTTAACCAGAAGAAGCTGCTCATGCTCAGACCTATCAGTAAGGTATTGGTTACCAAAACTTTTCTATAACCTAATTTATAAATTAATAATGGAGCAAATCTTTTGATCCCTATTCCTGCGATTGCCATTGGTAAAAGCATTAAACCTGCTTTAAAAGGTGGATATCCCATATTCACTTGTAAGAATAATGGAACCAAAAACGGCATACTGGAACTTCCAAGTCTAGAGAAAAGATTTCCTAAAAGACCAATGCTTAATGTTGGAATAGAAAATATTCGAGGAGAAAATAAAGGTTTAGAAGTTCTGGCAGCATGGATCCAATAAGCTGCGATACTTGCGAGTCCAAATATTGTAAGAAGAATTACTCCTGCCTTTTGCAAACCCAAACTGGAGCCTGCGTCCAATGCCAAAGAAAAAGTGACCATGCCGAATGCTAAAAGTAGATATCCTTTCAAATCGAATACGGATGGATTTGGGATTGGATTTCCCTTCATGTAAATGGAAGATGCAATGATCCCAGCGATGCCAACTGGAAGATTTATTAGAAAGATCCAATGCCAGGATGCTGCTTCTACTAACCATCCTCCTAAAACAGGACCTACCAATGGACCAATCAGACCTGGGATTGCCACAAAACTGATCGCTTGTAAAAATTGCTCCGGAGAAACAGAACGGAGAAGTGCCAAACGACCTACAGGAAGTAAAAGTGCTCCTCCAACGCCTTGCAAAATCCTAGAAAGAACAAGCTGGGTTAGATTTTGAGAAAGTGCACAGAATAGGGAACCTAAAGCAAATAAGGATAAGGCTCCTATAAAAACCTGGCGTATTCCGAATTTGTCAGAGATCCAACCGGAAGCAGGAATGATCATCGCCATTGTGAGTAGATAGGCGACCACCACAGACTGCATTCTCAAAGGACTCGCATCTAAATTTTTAGCGATCGCAGGCAGGGCTGTATTGACGATTGTCCCGTCTAGAGTCTGCATAAAAAAGCCGCAGGCAACGAGCCAAAGTAAAGCCTTACTTCCTTTCGATTCTTCTGTCATAGGAACTTAGACTGGATTGTAGTTCCTTCTCTTGATATAAGCCGTATATATGCGATTTGGCTCTGGATTCCTTTAAAAAGATCGTTTTCAAACTAAGCACTCGTAAATTTACTGGTCTAAGAATCGGACATTTGCTACAAAATTCAGCCAAACATCGCGTGGGTGGGGGTTTCCTCTGTCCGTGGACCAAGGCAAGAGCAGTGTCCCGGATTTTATATCAACCCTAAAGAGGAACCTTAGCGGATGTTAAACCTTGACGAACAGTTGCGGATCCAAAAGTACTTGGAGGAAAACGGTCTATATGACAAGTCCTTCGAGCGCGATAACTGCGGAGTAGGCTTCGTCGCTTCTTATAAGGGCGAGTCCAATCACCGAGTTGTATCAATGGGTTTGAAGGCGGTCGCATGCCTTACCCACCGCGGAGCCGTAGATGCAGATATGCAAACCGGAGACGGCGCCGGGATCATGATCCGTATTCCTAAAAAACTGTTTGCGAAGTACATCGAAGAGATGGGCCATAGACGCCCTGACGAAGATTCTATCGGTGTGGGTATGGTGTTCCTACCACGCGAGGACATAGACAAACAAGATGTTTGCCGAAGCCTCATTGAATCAGCACTTATGCAATTTAACTTCAAGCTTTACGCTTGGAGATATGTTCCTGTAAATCCTGAGGTTTTAGGGCCTAAGGCAAATGCTTCTCGTCCTCAGATCGAACAAGTATTGATCGGAAAGCCGGATGGGATGTCCAACGAGGATTTCGAGACTAAATTATTCCTGATCCAAAAGAAAGTGATGAGAGATGCTCTCAAACTTTCCATGAGCGAGGACTTCTATATTTGTTCCTTCTCTTCTGAAAGGATCACATTCAAAGGATTATTTAACGGAAACCAGGTCTCTCAATTTTATGAGGATCTAAAAAGTGAGGAGATGGTCTCTCCTTATTGTATCTTCCACCAAAGATATTCCACTAACACTTTCCCAAGTTGGGCATTGGCTCAACCTTTCCGTATCCTTGCACATAACGGAGAGATCAATACAATCGTAGGGAATAGAATTTGGATGCTCGCAAGAGAAGAAGAACTTGCCTGCGAAAAATGGGGAGAGTTCCAAAAAGAGATCCATCCGATCATCAGACCTCATCTATCTGACTCCGCAAGTTTGGATAACGCAATGGAAGCGATTGTACGTTCTGGTAAGGACGTTCTTCATGCAAAAGCGATGCTTATTCCAAATGCATGGAGTAAGAACGTTCAGATGTCCGAAGGACTGAAATCATTCTACGAGTACAATAACACTTTGACCGAACCTTGGGATGGACCTGCTGCACTTGCTTTTGCAGAAGGCGACTGGGTCGGAGGAAGTTTGGACAGAAACGGACTTCGTCCTGCAAGATATGTTGTGACCGAAGACGGGCTCGTTGTAATGGGTTCCGAAACAGGACTCGTTCATATTGACGAAGAGATCATCACCAAAAAAGGAAGATTAGGTCCTGGTGATATGCTCGCGATCAACCTGAAAGAAGGTAAGATCTACTTCAACGAGGACGTCAATGCTCTATTCGAGAAAAAATACGATTATAGAGAATGGTCCAAAGAGAATGTTGAGTATCTGGACCAAACCATCGATGAATCTATTACTAAGACCATCACTTATAGCGGAGATGATCTAAGAAGAAGACAGATCTTATTCGCATATTCTCCATACAAACAGAAAGCGGTGATCAAACCTCAGGCGATCGCAGGTAAAGAAGCAATCGGTTCCATGGGAGATGATACTCCTTTGTCTATCTTGATGCTTTCTCGGATTGGATTATATACTTACTTCCGCCAGAGATTTGCGCAGGTTACGAACCCACCGATTGACTATCTAAGGGAGAAGGGAGTAACTTCTCTTTATACTCGTCTTGTTAAGAAAACAAATCTTTTCGCAGACGAAAAACCTCAGAACTGTCTAGTACTTTCTCATCCTTACCTTACTAATCTTGGATTACAAAGGATCAGGGACAAGGACGGAAAACAATACAAGGTTGTTACCTTGGATGCGACTTTCGAAGCTCATCATGAGGAAGGTGCTGCCAGAAATTATCTAGAACTCGCATTGGATCAATTGCTTGCGAGCGCAGTTAAATCCGCTGAAGAAGGAGTGAATATCCTAATTCTTTCGGACAGAAAACTGAACAAGGATCGCGCTCCTATTCCTATGGAACTCGCGGTTGCGGCAGTTCATAACCACTTGATCCGTAACAAAAAACGTGCAGCGACTAGCATTCTTGTAGAAACAGGATCCGCATTCGAAATCCATAATGTGGCAGTTCTACTTGGATACGGAGCTTCCGGAGTGAACAGTTATCTTATCTGGGATACTCTTCATGACCTATGGACCAAGGGAGACTTTGATGCAGAAGACGGCACTCGCCCTTCTTTTGCTTCTCTATGCACTAACTACCGTGCAGGAGTGGATGACGGACTTCTGAAAATCATGTCCAAGATGGGAATTTCTATCATGTCTTCCTATGTAGGTGGACAGGTATTTGAGGCGATTGGACTTTCAAGAACTCTGATCTCTAAATATTTCCCAGGAACTTATTCCAGAATTTCTGGAATCGGTATCGGTGGTATCGAGCAGAATATTCTACGCAACCACGATTCTGCATTTAATAAAGAGATTAACCCAGAAGACTTTATCTCTGAGAAAGATGACCAACCTCATAGATGGTCCCCTAAAGTAGTAAAATTCATCCGTAAAGCTGCGGTGGATAATGATTACGAAGCATTCTTAGAAGCTTCTAAATTAATGGAAGAAAGTGATCCGATCAATATCCGAGATCTATTCGATTTCGTAGATCGTGCACCTGTTCCAATTGAAGAAGTAGAAACTGTTTCTGAGATCCAAAAACGTTTCTTAACTCCAGGTATGAGCCACGGTGCACTTTCTATCGAAGCTCACACTGACCTTGCAGTAGCAATGAACCGTTTGGGCGCAAAGTCTTCTTCCGGAGAAGGTGGAGAAAGTCCATCTCGTTACGTTGTAGATGAGAAGGGAGACCTCGCGAACTCTTCTATCAAACAGGTAGCTTCTGGAAGATTCGGAGTAACTTCTGAATATTTGAACTCTGCAAAAGAGTTGGAGATCAAAATTGCTCAGGGAGCAAAACCTGGAGAAGGTGGACAACTTCCAGGTAAGAAGAACAATGAGGAGATCGCGACTAACCGTCACACTCCTCAAGGAATCGATCTGATCTCTCCTCCACCTCACCACGATATTTATTCTATCGAGGACTTGTCTCAGTTGATCTACGACTTGAAACAAGCTAACCATACTGCTCAAGTATCAGTTAAACTGGTATCCGAAGCTGGAGTGGGAACGATTGCGGCCGGTGTTGCTAAAGCAAACGCAGATGTGATCTTGATCTCAGGACATGTGGGAGGAACCGGAGCGGCTTCTCTTACTTCTATCAAACATGCTGGATCTCCTTGGGAATTAGGTCTTTCTGAAACACATCAAGTTTTAGTAATGAACGGATTGAGAGATAGAGTTGTTCTCCGTACTGACGGTGGTATTGTTTCCGGAAGGGACGTGATCATCGCTGCATGTTTAGGTGCAGAAGAGTATGGAATCGGAACGGCTTCTCTCGTAGCATTAGGTTGTATCATGGCAAGAAAATGCCATTTGAATAACTGTCCTACAGGAATTGCTACTCAAGATCCTAAGTTCAGAGCAAAATATAAAGGATCTCCTGATCAAGTTGCTACTCTGATGACACTTCTTGCAATGGAAGTTCGTGAGTATCTTGCGAAGTTAGGATTCCGCTCTATGGACGAGATCGTTGGAAGAACAGACCTTCTGAAACAAATTACTCGTTATGAGCAAGACCGTTTAGATTCTTTAGACTTGAATCCGATTCTGGTCCGTCTTCCTCTTCTTTTCGATCCTAAAAAGAAAAAAGACAGATTCGTAAGAAGAGAATCTGTCGGAGAAGTTTTGGATGATCGTATCCTAAAAGATGCGGAGCCTGCGTTAGAAGGAAAAACTTCCATGTCTCTTTCTTATTCTGTGAAGAATACGAATAGAACCGTGGGAGCAAAAGTTTCCGGAATTATCGCACGTAAATACGGATCCAAAGGTCTTCCTGGAAAACTGGAAATCATTTTGGAAGGAACTGCAGGTCAGTCCTTAGGAGCATGGCTCGTGAAAGGAGTGCAGATTACTCTTCACGGGGATGCAAACGACTATGTAGGAAAAGGACTCTGCGGTGGAACCATCGTAATCCGCAAACATAGACGTTCCAAACTGAAAGCGTATGAGAACGTGATCATCGGTAATACCTGCCTTTACGGTGCTACTTCCGGAAAACTTTTCAGTTCGGGTAGAGCTGGAGAAAGATTCGGAGTTAGAAACTCCGGAGCGGATGCAGTAGTAGGTGGAGCAGGTGACCACTTCTTAGAATACATGACCAGTGGAACCATTGTTTGTTTGGGGACAGTTGGTAAGAATATGGGTGCCGGTATGACTGGGGGAAGTGCTTACTTCTTCCAAAAAGACTGGGAATTGGAACCTTTAATCAATAAAGAATATGTGAAAATCGTGGATCTTGAAAATGAAGATTACGATATCATAAAGTCTTTGATTACTGAACACACTAAGTTGACCGGATCTGAACTTTCAGAAGAGATCTTGAAAACTTGGGATGCTTCCAAAAAATATTTCGTGAAAGTTACTCCTAAATAAAGTAACTCTAGAATTAGCCAATCAGACCGAAGGGCAAGGTTGCGATGAGTTCGATATGAATTCGGACTTAAAAGACCTTGCCCTCTCTGTGTACGGATGATAGACTGGTTTAGGCATTCGTCTTGCTGAAAGGAAAGTTACGAATTGTTACGATTGCATATTATTCTGGCGTTTGTGGCAACAGCCTTGCTCTTTGCTGTCGCAGATAGACAGCAGAGGCGGGATAGAGAAGAACCTGATTTCTCTTCTTCTCCATTACTAAGTGTGATGGAGGGAGAAATTTCCGACCACAGCACTCTTCCTACATTCAAATTTTCATTCTCAGATCTAAAAGGTCGAGCTAGAGCATTATCTAAACAACGTTACATTCCACCTAAACATTCCACTACAGACTTTTTGAAAGGTTTGCCTTGGAACCAATATAAGAATATTTTTTTTCGCCCTGAAAAATCAGTTTGGAAGAAGGAAGGAAATCCATTTCAGCTTCAGTTTTTGCATCCAGGTCATTTATATAATACGAATATAAGAGTTTTCGAAGTGAGGGGGGATTTTGCGAGAGAGATCGCATATGATCCTTCTTCTTTTGATCTATCTAAATTGAAAGGTGTAGGGGAGCTTCCGCCTAATCTTGGTTATTCGGGTTTTAAGATCCATTTTCCTATCAATACCCAAGAGCATACGGATGAATTTGCAGTTTTTCAAGGCGCAAGTTATTATAGGATCATTTCTAAAAAACAATGGTATGGACTTTCTGCTAGAGGGATCGCGATTAATACCGGTATGCCTTATCCAGAAGACTTTCCTTCTTTTAGAGAATTTTATATAGTCAAACCGGATAAAACTGACTCAACGATCACTGTTTATGCTCTTTTAGATGGGAGGACTGCAACAGGTGCTTATGAATTTCAGATCACTCCGGGGAAAGTTTCTGCAGTAAAAGTAAATGCAGAGGTGATCCTTAGGACTAAGGTGGATAGGCTTGGGATTGCTCCTTTAACCAGTATGTATTGGTATAGCGAGACAAGAGGAATTCCTAAAGGACAAGCTTATCCTGAGTCCCATGATTCAGACGGATTACTGATCCATTCCGGAAAAGGTGAATGGATTTGGAGGCCTTTGGATAATCCAAAACGTAGTACAACTTATTCTTTCTCGGATGAAAATCCAAGAGGTTTTGGTTTAATCCAGAGAGATAGAGAATTCCAGAATTACCAACATAGTGAGATGAAATACCAACTTAGGCCAAGCGCTTGGGTAGAACCTGAAGTTCCTTTTGGAAAGGGATCAATTCATCTTTTGGAAAATCCAACGGTTCAGGATTCGGATGATAATATGGGAGCATATTGGATGCCGGAACCTATTCCTCAGCCCGGAACTCCATTCGATTTTTCTTATACAGTTCGTTGGCCGGATACTGATCCTCTTCCTGATTCTATGGCAAAAGTTGTGGCTACTCGGATCGGAGATGCGCAGGGAGATCCTGATCTGAAAATGTTCTATGTGGATTTCAAAAGTTCTAATTTAAGTTCTTTGGATCCATTTGCATATATACAGGCAAGAATAGATACCGGAGAAAATGCAGAACTATCCGAATATTCGGTCCAAAAGATAGAAGAGACTGGAGTATGGAGACTTACCTTCGGAGTGTATCCTAAGAACAAGTTCAGACCTTCGGATCTAAAAGCTGCGTTAAGCAGAAATCAAGAAATCATTTCTGAAACCTGGAATTTCGTACTTGAGCCGAACTAAAAAAAAGCAAGAAGACTTGAGCGGTTCAGGTTCTTTGGAAAATCTTCATCTTTCCAAAGAATGGGAACGTCTGGAGCTTTATTTAAGGGGGATGGGGATCGAAGACAGTTTAGAGATCCATAATATTCTTTCCAAGGTTTTTGAAAAATCCAAATCTTCTGACAAAAATATATTCGAAATTTTCAAAGAAGAAACTTCCGTAAAACTACATCGCGATTGGGAGAGTAGTCTTCCTTCTTTAGAGCCTGGTTCCATGGTGCCAAGGCCAATCGACTTTGGACCACTCGCAGATCTTGCTTCTCCTTCTGCAGAAAAGCCAGAGCCAGTTGCATTGGTCCTTACTGCATTATTCTGGGCCACGGTATATATTTCTCTGGCAGTCTGGTATTTCTCATGAATGCGGAAACTTTTCCTACAAGTATACCTGAGTCAGAAGGTATCTTAAAAGAAGCATTCGATTCCAGAAAATTTACATATAGAAGATTGGGATTTGTTGGAGTTCTAGGACTTCTGTCCTTATTTGGGATCTATTTAGAATATCGTTTTCTTCTAATAAATGGGATTTCTCCTTTGGAATGGGCAACACTTTTGCTCTTCTGCTTTTTATTTCCGTTATTGGCGTTTGGTGCAACTACTGCGATCTTTGGAACAATCCAAAGAATTAGGGGAGGAGATCCAACACGTATCTCCGGTTTGATCGCAGGCCAAACAGCAAGCCCGAAGGAACTCCCGCCAACCGCAGTAGTAATTCCGATCCACTGCGAAGATGTTGCAAGAGTGGCGGCAGGTTTGGAATCCATGATGAAATCTGCTGCATCAGTTGGTTTAGGAGAAAACCTAGACTTCTTCTTATTATCCGATACAACTGATCCTGATATTTGGCTACAAGAGGAGAAGGCATTCTCCAAACTTTCCAGAAAGCCAGAAACAAAGGGTAGGGTATATTACAGAAAAAGAAGGATTAACCTGAATAAAAAATCGGGTAATATCGCGGACTTTTGCAGGAGATGGGGAAGACGTTATCGGTATATGATCGTCTTGGATGCGGATAGTTTGGTGACAGGCGAATGTATGCTAAACCTGATCCGACTCATGGAAGCAGTGCCTAACGCAGGTATTATACAAACAGTTCCTAAGATCATCCGAGGCAAAAGTTTGTTCCAAAGATTGGCACAATTCGGGACCTGGCTCGGTAATCCAATCTTTGGAGCTGGATCTTATTATTGGCAGGTATTTTCCGGACCTTTCTGGGGTCATAATGCGATCGTAAGGTTAAAACCTTTTATGGAACATTGTGGCCTCCCTGGTTTGCCTGGAGAAAGTGCAATAGGTGGAAAGATCCTATCCCATGATACAGTAGAGGCCGCATTAATTAGAAAAGCTGGATATACTGTTTGGTTTGCTTACGATTTAGAAGGTTCTTATGAGGAATGTCCTCCTAACCTTCTGGAAAGTTTAAAAAGAGATAATCGTTGGTGCCAAGGGAATCTGCAACATTTCTGGTTTTTATTCGTAGGGGGCTTACGGATCTCAAGTAGGATACATATTCTCTTAGGGATCTTGTCTTACGCAAGTTCTCTCCTTTGGGCGTTACTACTTATTGCGACCAGCTTTACCGTAATGGCGGATACTGATTATTACCGCTTGGCTTCTATTCCTGAAGAATGGGCTCAATTCCAAGAAAGTATGTATCTCCCTGTGTTCTATGGATTACAGATTTATACTATTCTAATATTATTTATGCCCAGGATACTTTCCTTCTTGGACGGTTTATTTTTTCGCAGAAAAGAAAGTGGAATTGGATTTTTCTCTTTTATAATTTCCTTTTTTGTAGAATTTATTCAGTCGGTGATTTTGGCTCCTGCTTATATGGTGCAATACACTAGATTCCTTTGGATGACTTTCTGGAATAGAAAGATAGAATGGGGACCTCAAAACAGAGACTCCTCTCAAGGAATAGATAGAATGGCCGCTGCTCGTGCCTTACTGCCTCAGGCATTCTATGGCACTGGAATTTCTATTTGGTTATTCGTATATTATCCTGTACTTTTTTATTGGCTATTACCAATCACTGGTGGATGGCTTCTTTCTTATTTCTGGGGAGTATGGACTTCTTCTTCTAAACAAGGAGAAGTTTGGAAAAAAAGAGGATTTCTTTTAACTCCGGAAGAAACCAAACAGAATACCCTTTTATCAGATACTGAAAATTTAGAAAAAGAATATTCCGAGTTTTTGGAAGGAATGGAATCTGGCAGAGGGATTTTTCTTTCTGTTGTAGATCCTCTTCTATTTCGTTTTCATACTTCTCGTCTGCGGACTCGAAAGAAAGAGTCAGATGCACGTAAAAGATATATGGACGTTCTTGTTTCCAATTGGAAAGAATCTGGTCCTGATTCTTTAAATTCAAAGGAGATGAGTAGGCTTCTTTGGGATAAACGTATTCTGAGCGATCTTCATTTCTGGTTTTGGGAGACGGATCTTTCTAAAACACATCCTTGGTGGAAGGAAAGGTTTTTAGAATACCAAACCAGGATACGCAAAGAACAGATCGTGAATTGGTTCAACTGATCCCAAAAATTCTTTTAATGTTTATATTATAAAAATTTAAATCTCTACTTTGGTATTCTCTGGGCAGGATCATAAAAGAATTGCTCCTCTTTGATCTTTTCTCCTTCCCAATGCTGATAAGCAAGTTCTTCCATATCCGTTGTAGTGCCATCTTTCCAATCGAAATGAAATACCCATCTAATTACGACGAAATCTCCGTTGATAAATACTGGACGAATACATTTAGAGGTTAATGACTTTGCTCTTCGAAGTACCAATTTTTCATTAGTAATATGCAAATCTCTACCTACTCGAGGTGGTGATTGGTTTTCCTGCATAGAAGCATCAGCCGTATAAAAAGCTTCGATAGCTTCATCATGTTTATTGGATTCAACGTGAGCGATGAATTTCTCTAGTGTTTCTAATGTTGGCATAAGATGTACCTTTTTTATAACGATTGAGTGATACTTCCTTGCCGAAAATTAGTCTGTAAACTCGAAAATCCTAGTTTGGATTCCAAACCTATACTCTATTCACTTTCATAGACTGAGGATTTTCGAGTTACTCTAACCAACAATTTTTATCTTACTGCCTGATAAATCTCCTCTCTATCTCCTTTCGAAAATACAAACTGCCATAGTTGTATCTTCCTGGAGCGGAATGCTCCAGCACAACTTAAAAGATAAAATTCCCACATACGTCTAAATCTTTCTCCGTACTTTTTCTGGATTAGATTCCATCCTTTCTCGAAATTATTATACCAAGCCATGAGTGTCTTATCATAGTCCGGGCCGAAATTATGAAGATCTTCTAATACAAAAAGATTCTCGCTTGCTTTAGCGATCTGCGCCGCAGAAGGAAGATGTGAATTTGGAAAAATATATTTTTCAATCCATCTATCGGTAACCTTATTGGAACTATTGGAGCCTATGGTATGAAGCAAGAATAATCCTTTGTCCTTTAGGGATTTATAAACTATCTCCATATAGGTCCTATAATTTTTATAACCTACATGCTCCATTTGGCCGACGGAAAGGATAGAATCGAAATTGTCCTTAACATCTCGATAATCCATTAATTCGTATTTTACTTTAAGTTCTTTGGATCTTTCTCCTGCAAGTGCCAATTGTTCTTTAGAAACGCTGATCCCGAATACTTCTGCTCCATATTCTCTGGCCGCATGTCTGGCGAGTCCTCCCCAACCACATCCGATATCCAAAACCTTCATTCCTGGTTGGAGATCCAATTTCCTACAGATCAGATCCATTTTGTTTTCTTGAGCCTCATCTAACGTATTTGCATTCTTCCAGTATGCGCAGGAATAAACCATTTCCTTGTCTAACATTAGCTCAAATAGATCGTTACCAAGATCATAATGCCTTTCTCCGATCACAAATGCTCTTCTTCTGGATTGGCGGTTTAATATTATAGATTCAAGATATAGAAAAAAGTTTCCCCATGTTTTAGAAGCCTTTTCTATTCCTTTGTCTAATAATCTTCTGACTGTTTCGTCGAATCTTCCACATTCGAACCAGCCATTCATATAGGCTTCTCCCAAACCAAGAGAACCGTTACTGAATATTTTTTCGAATAATCTATCGTCCTTTACTTGGATGTCCCAAGCTGCGTTTCCTCCGAAGCTGACTCCTGCCTTTGCAAATAATTCTTCTACCTTACCGCGAACTTTTTCCTTCCACATGACGCCCTCCAAGCAATCGCAGTCGCCGATTAAAATACTCGATTTTTGAAAGGAAGAAAAGTAAAAAAGATGAAAGAAGATATTAGACTATATTCTATTATACCAAACGAATGTTAGCTGGATAATGTAACTTATTTGATAAGATCTAAGATCGAATCTTGGATCTCTTGGAAGGCATCTTTCTGAAATCTTAAATCTGGAACAACGTTAGAAGATATTGCGGACTTGGAAGCTTGTTCCCAATTGAAAGAAAACAGATCATTATGAGAGATATAAGAAGATTTATACTGAGATTGTAACGTTTCTACCAAATACTTATATTCGGGAAAGTTACCTCTATCCGTATAAAGTATAGGAGTTCCTGCAAAATAGGATTCACTTAAGATACCATAACCTGGTTTGGTTAGTACGAAATCGCATGCTCTAAGTAGATCCGGATAATGACAGTTTCGAATAGTAACGATCCCTAGATTGTTTTTGGCTTCGATCTTCCATTCTATCCCACCTATCACGATTCTTCTTTTGGACGGGTCCCATTCTTTCCAATCAAAATGAGAAGAGTCGATCCCATAAGCACCGAAGGAAAATAGATAATATTCTATACCTTCTTCAAAGCCGTAATATCTTCTGGCTTCTTCTTTGTTTAGATTTGGTTTACGCCCTAATAATCCAATGTTTTTGGTTTTACGAATAGAAGTAACTGGGCAGGAAAGTGGAAGAATAAGTCCTAAATCGCAGAGTGCATATTCCTTTTTTAATTCTTCTGAATATTTTTGGAATATTTTAGATTCATAATATGAGTAAATATAATCCCAAGTAAAATTTCCCAAAAATAGAGAAGGGATCTTTAAGTCAGAAGAGATCAGAAAAGGAAAGGAAGAAGAATCCGACCATATAATATCCGGCTTTTCTTTTTTTAGATATTCAGTTTCTGATTCTAAGAGAGAGTTTTTATTCTTCTGAAATTCTAAAATTTCGGACTCAGTAGAATCTAAATCCATACCAAGAGAGTCTCTTTGAACTATTCCTACATCTGATTTTGTTTTTCTGAATTTGATCCTGGTCCTGACTTGTCCCCAAATACTGGAAAGGTCCAGGGAAGATGCAAACTCTTCTCCTCTGGGAGAATTGATGGTGGCTGTCCAATCTGGATTTTTATTTAAAATTTGTAGGATGGCCTCTAAGCTGCGACTGATATGGCCGAAACCGTGGCCGCTTACGAATGCGGAGATATGGATCTTTTTCATTAACGATTTTGTCGAAGTACTTCGTACATTAAAATTCCAGCGGACATTGCCAGATTTAAACTGTCGGCCACTCCCTTCATAGGGAGAGAAATATACTGATCACTTTGAGATCTTGCGTATTCACTTAGTCCGTACTGCTCACTTCCAAAAACAAGTGCAACTTTTCCTTTCAAGTTAGCGTCCCAATGAAGAGACTTAGCTTCAGGAGTCACCGCAAATGTTTTATATCCTGCATTTTTGAGAATAGGATAAAGTTCTTTAATATCAGATTGAAAAACATCCAAGGTGAATAATGTGCCTGTCGAAGAGCGAATAACGTTTGGATTAAATAGATCCAATCTTGGATCAGCAACAAATACTTTATGAAATCCTGCACCTTCTGCAGTTCTTAAGATGGTACCCAAGTTTCCTGGTTTTTCTACACCTTCGATTACAAGTACAGGATCATCTGAAAGTTTTGTTTTAGATGATAAGGAGAAGTCAGGTAATTCAGCGGTTGCAATCAGACCATCAGGTCTATCTCTATAGGAGATTTTTTCGAAAATTTGTTTTGGAACGATGATCGTTTTTGCATCGATAGAAGAGACTAGATCTTCTTCGTTTTCTCCTAAGTAACAAGCAGGGCAGGTGAGTAAATATTCAAAATTAACTTTGCCGGAAACCTGTGCTCTTTGGATCTCTCTAAAACCTTCAATGAAGAATGTGCCTGATTTTTCTCTGTTTTTTTTATCTTTAAGTCCGGAGATATACTTCAGCTTTTCATTTGAAAAACTGCTGATTTTCAAAATGTTCTTCTTCAAAGTTTTACTCTATTAGAATTAAATACACAATTGGAACCTGCAGGATGTAATCTTCCTGTGGATTCGGAGATAAAAAGTTCTTCTGTAAGATAATTACCAGGAGTTTTGATCCTACCTTCCAAAATTCTTCTGAGTGCAAGAGGGCTAAATCCAGTAGAGTGGCAGGTCAAGAATACAAACTCTGGCTTATTATTGCAAAGTTGCATGAGTAGATCCATCATCTCTGGCAGATCTTTTTCTATTTTGAAAACTTCTCCGCTTGCGCCTCGACCGAAAGTTGGTGGATCTAAGATAAAACCTATATATTTTTTTTCTCTTCTGATCTCTCTATTCAGGAATTTTAATACATCTTCAATGATCCAACGTACTTTTTTGTCGGCAAGTCCGGACACTTGTGCATTCTCTCTGGCCCATTCTACCATTCCTTTGGAAGAATCTAAATGGCAGGCGTCCAATCCTCCAGCTAATACTGATAAGGTGGAAAGTCCTGAATAAGCGAATAAATTTAAAACTTCTCCTTGTCCTGCAAGTTGAGAAGACACATTTCGGATGCGATCCCAATTGCTTAATTGTTCAGGAAAAATACCAAGATGTCCAAAAGGAGTAAAACGTATCTTAACAGTTAGTGGTGGTATTTGGATCAGAAACTCATCTTCCGAGTCTGGTCTCGAGGCACTGGATCCTTTCCAGTTCCAATTTCCTCCACCTTTGTCGCTCCTATGATATTCTCCGTCAGCGTCCTTCCAGAGAGAAGGTTGAGTAGGGGGCCAAGCAGCAACAGGAGAAGGGCGTATCACTTTATACGGACCCACTTGTTCTAACTTTTTAAAATTTCCGGAATCGATGAGTTGGTATGTATTTTTATTTGTGCTCATATGTTCTGATCCAAGGGTTCACATTTTTTATAGATATGCACCTTGAAGTATTTCCCCTCCGGAAATTCCTTACGTATAGGATGATCCGGTTCCGGTCTTAATTTGAAAAGATCCTTGTACTTCCATCCTTTGTTTGCTAAGGTTTCTCGGCCAATCTTTTCGAATTCGGACTCCAGGATTCTTCCGGAACAAGAAAGTAAGATTAGGTCTCCTCCCGGTTCCAAATGAAAGAGTGCCTTAGTAATCAGACTACGATATGCTTTTTTACCGGCGAGAATAGCAGCTTGGTTTGGAGTCAGATTGGGCGGATCTAAAACGATGAGTGAAAATTTTCTGTCTTCTAAAAATCCCCAGTCTTGGAATAGATCTGCTCGGACTAAATGATGTCTTCCTTTTGTGAGGACCGTATTTTTCTTTTCGAAATTTAAGATTTCGTGCTCGGGCAAAATATGAGATGCAAATTCTTCGAGAGCTTCTTTAGCTCCATCTGCGGAGAAGACAGACTTTGCACCTGCTTCTTCTAAACATACTGAAGTAAGTCCGGTATGAGAGAATAGATGAAGACAATCTTTGTCTTTTGCTAATTCCGGTTTTTCTAATATATATTGACGAAGATTTCGAACATCTAGGAAAAAACCGCCTTTCTGGCCAGGTATCTTCGTTTTCCATTGGACTTGATTTAGAAAAATTTTTTCTTCATATGGAATTTCTTTTTTGCCTCGTAAAAATCGGATTGGCAAAGATTTTTCGGAACCTATACGCTGTGGAGAGATCCATACGATTTGTTTTGGAATCGGTTCTTTAGTTTTGGAAGCAGCTAAATATAGATATCTAACTACTAATCTGGAAAATGTTCTTAAAGAGTTTGAATAGGTTTGGACTACCCAGGAGTTTCCATACCTGTCCACTGTGACTCCGGGGATGAGATCATTCTCTCCATGTAAAAGTCTGTATGCGTTTGTTTTTGTTCTAAGAGGTTTTCTAAGTTCTAATGCTTTCTCTATCGTTTCTAGCAATTGAGGAAGTGAGAATTCATTGCCTCTTTGTATAATACGTATTCCGATAGGACCAGAAGAAGAATAGATCCCGAATCCTAATGTTTCATTCGATCCGGAAACGAGCCTCATCCAATCTCCATCTTGGAATGCGGAGATTGCAGTGGATAATTTTCCGTTTAAGATCCAAGGATGTCCTGAATTCAGAACCGATTCGGTTGTTTTGTTTAATTGGTATCGTCTGAATCGGTTCGAAGTTTTGGAAGAAGCCACTTTGGTTTCGATATAGAGTAATTCAGGTCAGTCTATCCGAAACAGATTGGATTTCAATTAATTTAGCAACCTGATGCTAAGTCGCAAAGTGCAGAAAGTTACTTTTTATATAATCTTTTTTTCACGACTTAGCTTTGAGTTTTACCTTAGTAAAAATTCTCCTTTTATTTTCTATAACAAACGATTCTTGTCGCTTCTAACTCGCGCCCGTTAGAAGTTTCGCAAACGTAATTCCCGTTGTGTTCCTTGAATTCGTTGGAATGTTTTACTATCATTCTAATTATTGTTTCAGTTACAGTCATTGAAATTAATTTACAATCAGCACCGCCTGCTTCATAAGAACAACGGTAACATTCCGTAATTTTATTATTATCGCATATTGATTTTCTATATATCGTCCCTAAAGTTTGATCAGTAGATTCTAGGGTAAATAAAGGATAATTAGGATTTGTGTAACTTTTCAGACCGTCATATTTAGGTTCATTTTCGAGTTTCGGACAGTTTTCTTTCAAAAACCCGGCAAACGCCCAACCCTCTAATTTACCGTATCGAACGTTCGCCCATTTTGCTGTTATGTTACCGATGGTCTCAGAATTTTCAGAGTAATTTAGTATGGAAACTGATTCGGAATATTTCGCAAGACCCAATTGTTTCGCCGATTGGTTCGGGCTTTCTCTGATTTTTAATCCGTTATCTGAAGAAACGCAAAGTTTTGTTTCGGGTAAAGTTGCCTTAGATGAGGCAGATGCGCAGTTGTAAGTAATTGATATCGTAATCAATCCGATATATAGCAATTTTTTATTCATAAGCAAGCTGTAAAACGAATTCAACTTTTGTAAATAATATTTGTCTAAACTTCTTTGCCCCTTTATGTGAAAAATTATCCGCCCATTGCCCAAAAATAAAAAAGGACAGAGGGAAAACCCTGTCCTTTAAAAATATCAGCCTTGAAAAATTTTACTTTTTCTTAGCGCTGTCGTAAGCAGTGTCAGTTGCTCCAGTATAGATCTGACGAGGTCTACCGATTTTCATATCAGGAGATTCTATCATTTCTTTCCATTGAGCGATCCAACCTGGAAGACGTCCCATAGCAAACATTACAGTAAACATGTTCACAGGAATGCCAAGCGCACGGTAGATAATGCCACTGTAAAAGTCTACGTTCGGATACAATTTTCTTTCTACGAAGTAAGAATCGTTAAGTGCTGCTTCTTCCAATTCTTTAGCGATATCTAATAGAGGATCTTTTACTCCCAATCTGGAAAGAACTGCATCACATGCTTTTTTAATGATCTTAGCACGAGGGTCAAAGTTTTTATAAACTCTATGTCCAAATCCGGAAAGACGGAATGCATCATTCTTATCTTTTGCTTTTTCTACGATCTTTTTCACAGGAAGACCGGAAGCTTTGATCTCTAAAAGCATTTCTAGTACTTCTTGGTTTGCTCCTCCGTGACGAGGTCCCCAAAGAGCACAGATACCTGCTGAGATTGCTCCATACAAGTTTGCAAGAGAAGAACCAACTAAACGAACTGTTGAAGTAGAACAGTTTTGTTCGTGGTCAGCATGAAGTATCAATAAAAGGTTCAGGGCTTTTACGATCTCAGGATCGATATAATAATCTTCACTTGGAACTGAGAACATCATGTTCAAGAAGTTGCTGCAATAATCCAAGTGGTTCATTGGGTGAACAGTAGGTTGGCCCAATGATTTTTTATAAGCGAATGAAGCGATTGTAGGGAACTTCGCTAAAAGACGAACCATGGAGATATGTCTATGATCCGGATTTTCTGGATCATAAGAATCTTGGTAATAAGTAGAAAGTGAGCCGATCATTGTGGACATGATCGCCATTGGGTGACCATCTTTAGGGAATCCATTATAAAGACGTTTTAGATCTTCATGGATCAAAGTGTGCATGGTAAGTTCTTTATCCCAATCTTGTAATTCCTTGTCGGAAGGAAGATGACCATAGATCAGAAGATAAGCAACTTCGGTGAAACTTGATTTTTCAGCCAATTGTTCGATCGGGATACCGCGGTATCTTAAGATTCCCAGCTCTCCATCCAGGAACGTAACTGCGCTAGTGCAGGCACCGGTATTTAAATAACCGTTATCTAATGTAATGTATCCTGTTTGTTGTCTGAGTTTGGAGATGTCTATGGCCTTTTCGTTTTCTGTTCCCGTAATGATGGGTAGTTCATATTCTTTACCGTCGATTTTTAAGATTGCGGTGTTTGCCATTTTTTACTCCTGTTAGATGAATGATATCGGACGAACCGGCATAAGGTAGACCTCAGGACAGAGAGGTGAAATTGAAAACTCAGGTCCGTCCTTAGTACTATTTCATGGATCTGAAATTCTAGACAATCCAAAAAAAAGAATCCGTCTTGTCTGCTCAGCGGTTTTTGTACTGCCTTAAACTTTGGTAATTATAATAGTTCGACGTTACGATCCTGCAATAATCACGGGGTTCTTTCAAAGGAAGTTCTTCCAAAAAGTGATTAAAATCTCCATGATAATGATTTCGTTTCCATTTTCTGAGATTTCCCGGCCCTCCGTTATAAGCGATAGAAGCCCATTTCAAATCGTTTTCATTGGAAGAAAGAAGGTATTTTAGGAATTTTGCACCCATTTGGATAGAAATTTCCGGATCAAAAAGAGAATAGGGTCCAAGGCCCAAACCTTGGGCTAACCCTTTACCAGTAGGTCCCATAATCTGCATGAGACCGCTCGCATTGGAAGAAGATACTGCATTCTCCTTAAAAAAGGACTCCTGCCTCATCACAGCATAAACAATATCTTCTTCGATCCCGAAAGATTTGGAATAATGAGAAACTATATCTCTATGAGGTCTGGGATAAATCCTGGAAGCTAGTTTGGAGGGTAGAAGGATCACATCATCAGGGATCCTTCTTCTTTTCATTAGATTTCTTGTATGGAATACAGTCAGGTATTGATTACCCGTAACTTCTCCCAGCGCTGCAAAAATTTCGTCTTTTTCTTCTTCAGAAGTTCCTGTTTGTAAAACAAATTTATCTACCAGAGAACTTGCATGAGCCATCTCTCCGATCTCTAAATATTCTTTAGCGTTTTGTAATAGAGTATTTCCTCTCACCTTACTATGAGCAGAATCTATCCGAACATCCAAGGAGAATGAATCCGGGAAATAAGCGAATTCCAGATCTCTTCCAATGATCTTATCCGAATATTTTGGATCTCCCGAAGTTAAAGAAAGATATTCGTATAATGTATCCTTATTTCTGAGAGGACTATCGGGTTGTTGGATAGAAGAAATCTCGCGTGCGAATTCTTCTCGGATGACTCTTGTATAATAAGAACCAGGAATGAATTTATAATAAGATTTTAGCCAAGAGAGAAGTTCATCTTGTTTACCTTTCGATTTTAAACTTCTCAAATACCAATACACCAATCTACCTTTGACAGGAAGATTCGGGATCCGTTTTAAAGCCTCTTTCCAATAAGATTCTTCTAAGAAATGAGAATGGTCCCCGATCAAAAGATCGATTAGCTCATCTTGGCGAATTAGATTATAAGGATTTTTTTCGAGAGAAGAGAGAAGTCCGTTAAAATACTTATCTCTTTCTCCCAACCGTTTATAAGCCCTTGCATAAGCATATTCTACGGACTCGGAAGAAGAAAGATTTGTTTTTTCTAATAGATCTAAACCTGCTTTTGCAAGGTTTTGATTGGAGAGTTCCACAGACATTGCAGCAGTAAATTCAGGAAAATATTCCGCATAACTCTTATGTCTGGAGAAAAGAGAAGGAAGCCTTTCCGGATAATACCCGACTAAACCTCTTGCGGCAGCCTTCCAACTTTCCGGTCTTTCAAAAACGATAGAACTGAAATATTGGTGAGAAGATATAAAAGATTTTTTGTCGCCCGCATCTAAGAACGGAAGAAATAGAACTCCTTTCTCCAAAGGGATCTGTTTGTAAAAAGATTCCCCTTTCCAGGTCCTTAAGTCGGTATAAATATCCTTTTTAACATAAGAGGGAACATTTGCATCTTCTGCGAGAGCGTATAAAAGATTTTCCCCTTTTTGTGTTTCTCCGAATTTATATAATGCCTTTGCGTATCTATAATAAGCCATAGCTCCGAAAAATTCTTTTTTATCTTTTTCAGAAAAACTTTCGGCGTAATCTTTTGCTTCTTTGAATTCTCCATTTTCGTAATGAATACGAAGAATTTCCCCAATTACATTTTTATAAATAGGATCATACTCAGGAGGAAGTTTTTTGAGATAAGAGATAAGTTCAGAAGATGATAAACTTTTTCTTTTTACCATTTCCTCATACAATTTCCAAAAACTCATTTTGGAGACTGCGTTCATTGGAGGTAATGGGTTTTTGATCAGACTATGAAGTTCTTCCTTAGTAACACCAACTACAAGTCTTCCTTTTAAAAGAGAGACTAGGTATCTGAATTTATTGCCTTCGTCCCCGTCCGGATGAGTTTCATGGAAGCGAACAAGAGCATAAACCTCGGATTCTTTGGAAGGGGATCTTTCCCTGAAAATCCTGCGTATTTTTTCTAAACTATAGGATTTGACTAGGTATTTTAGGTCGTCGTCCGCAAAAAGACTGCCGACAACTAGAAACGGGAGTAACCCCAGAATCGTTTTTTTCATGCGATTCTTCTCTCTTAATCTGCCTTAAAAAGGGTTCAACTCCAAAAAGGAGTCTTTATGCATATATCGGTATCAAATACAGAATGGCCTGAAATAACTTTAAGCCATCCGGACTTCACTGCTAAAAAACAGGATCGAAAACCTGATTCTGAAGTTATTCGACTCAAAACTAAAATTTTAGATCATTATAGCGGAAGTATTCTCACACATTTGAGACCTTCTCATTGTTTCAGGGCGGACTTATTCGGAAGATTTGTATTCCATTCTCCTCGTCTAGATTGGATCAGAGAAGATGGGATCACCGAAAGAGAAGAAAAACTTTTACGCTTATTTTTCCAAGAATTGCTGGATGAACTAAAAGGAAATCTGGTTTGGGATCCCGAATTATTCTTCTTATGTTCTGCATTCTTATTATGTGAAGATAGAATTCGAGATTACCAAGAATTGGTATATTCTTTTGGAGAAGATCTGAAAGAAGCTAAAGAAGGAAGAAGATTATTATACTTTATAGATGCGATCTCTGAATCTGAGAATTTTTTGAAAGAAGGTCTGGAAAGAAAAGAAACGATCGCTTATCGTCACAAACAACAAGGGCTAAACCAAGAAGAACAAAATGAATTATTCGATTTGGTAATTTCTTCCCAAGAGCCTGATCTTGCTGGACTTGCTTATTTCTATTTTAAAGATAAAAAAGAAGGTATCCGAAACATAAAAGTTTTAGATGCAAGTATCGCAAGAAGGATAGAAGAATTTTCCAGAACGGAAGCAGATTTCTTCCTGGATCAATATTCACTCAGACATCCAATCTTGGACAGATTTTTCTTAATTAAAAAATGCAAACCAAGAGACTTTGTATTCGAATGGATCTCTGAAGAAAAAAAGAAAAATGGAAGAGAAGAGCTAAAAGAAACTCTAAGAGATTCTATCCAAGAAGGAAGCGACGATTCTTTATTCGAACGTTATAAAATCCTAAAAGAACAAGGAATGTCCTATACACTCAGGCCATTTGAACTTTTAGTTCTTTGGAATTCTACTGTTGCCGGAGAATTAGATTCAGAGATGATCTCTGTTCGGTCCCAAACCCCTGGTTCTTATTTAACCCAAAGAGCAATCGCGGTCCAAGAATTTAAGGATAAAAAGTTTGAAACTTTCAGGGAAAGATTAGTGCTTACTGGAAGATTCCAATATTCTCCTGAAATGGTTTATCTAAAAGCAATCTCTCTTTTAGAAACCGGACCAGTGGAGGAAGGAGTCCAACTCATGGAATCCTTAGTTCATAAATTCCCACAATCCGATTTTTTAAGATTAGTTTTGGACAGGTATAAAAGGAAAAGTTAGGATTGTGATGTAGGAACTCCTACATGAATTTAAAGGCCGCCCCCGCCCTGCATTGGGATTGGGGGGAGTGGCTTGTGGGAGCGCGTATTTTCCCTATCATAAAATGTTTCTCCAGTCAATAAGATCCTCTTTTTCAAATTCACGTTGGAACTCCTACAAATTGGCTGGAGAATTTCCTTGCTTTAGAACTGTACTTCTTCTAAAATTTGCCTAAGACCCATGGCCATCACCCAAGAACAGATCCTAGAACTCCAACGTCACCAGAAGATGATCCAGCAATTGGAGAAGATCCAAAGATTGTCCAAGAACGACGAACAGAAATACAGGGTTTCCAGGGATCTGGAAAAATATCGAAATCGGATGAGAGAAATTTCTCCGGAGGGAATTCCGGACAATCTCGAAACTGCTGCAGAGCAGATCCGTATGTTCCGTGAGAATCCGGACGCTGCAGGAAGGATCTTGGCCAAGTATCCTATCATGAAAATTTCTCCAAACTCTAACGATACTGAGGTGAATCAGATCGGAACCTGGATCAATGTGTTGGATCGGGAGTATCTTCCTATATTAAATGAAACTCATATTCGTTTCGACTTCTCCCATGGGAACGAGAAAGACGGAGTGGTCAAACATATGGAGAATATCCGACGAAACATAAAGGTTTTAACGGAGACCATCGAAGAATACCAGGCCGCTGAAAAACAGGACTTCAGAGAACAGCTAAGCCGGATGAAAAATAAACAAACCCGTATTTTTATCGCAGAAGCTTTTGAAATGTTCCAAAAGTTTAATGATTTCCTTTCCAAAATTTTAGGAGAGTTCAAAGCAGGTGGGGGAGTGATCATGAATATAGAAGATCGGATCACTTTCAATTCTCGTTTCGAAAAGGCGACCGAGTTGGAAGGCAAATCTATTCCAGATGCTTTGGATGAATTCAGGGAATTTACCGGAGAAGTTTTGGATCGGATCAACGTACCAAATATTAAACATTGATAAATACTAAGATCAGAAAACTTTCTTCAAACGAAACTCCGCCTATGGATCTGCTGCTTCTTGCGGATCCGAATGAAAAAATTATACAGTCATACTGGGACAGAGCAAATTGTTATGTACTGGAGTCTGGAAATTCAGAAATTTTAGGAGTTTATGTATGTTTGACGACTCGTCCTGGAACTTCTGAGATCATTAATGTAGCAGTGAAAGAAGGTGAGCAAGGCAAGGGCCTTGGAAAAAAATTGGTGCTCCATGCGATTTCCCAGGTAAGAGAAGACGGTTTTCATACCCTCGAAATTGGGACAGGCAATGCGGGAATTGGCCAATTGGGTTTATACCAAAAATGTGGATTTAGAATTACTGGGATCGATTTCGATTTTTTTACCAAAAATTATCCGGAACCAATCTACGAGAACGGGATCCACTGCCGGGACATGATCCGACTGAGTCTGGATCTGTAAAAATAGCTTCTAGTTTAAAAAATTCCTTTTCGGAAGGGGTGGGTCCGGTTTATTAGTGTATAAACCGAAAACCTGCGGTCTTTCGCAAATAGGATTTTATATTCATGGCACTTGTTAAGAACTCCTCCGAAGTTACAAACTCCACAATCGGCGAAAATTCCTACTTTAATGGAAAATTCTTCATCAATGGATCTTTAAAAATTGATGGAAAGTTCGAAGGAAAATCTCTTCAAGCGGAACAATTGTATATCGGAGCTTCCGGTAAAGTTCGCACAAACATCACTGCTGCCAGTGTTATTATAGAAGGTATCGTGATCGGAAATATCACCGCTCGTAACAGAGTGATGCTTCTTCCTACATCCAGAATTTTGGGAGATATCCGCACACCGGAATTGATCATCCAAAACGGAGTGGTTCTTGAAGGACGTTGTATCATTTCCAGCGACCTGAAACATTCCAATAAAGATCATATCGAATTAGAATACGCTAAGGACTCTTTAACCTTAGAAAGACTTTTCGGTAAACAAACAGCAGCTAAGGAAGCTTAAATCTCTGGTATAGGCCTTGATTCCAATCCTTATCACAGAGGGAGACCCTTGTGGGATCGGGCCTGAAATTCTTCAAATGTCTAGGGAGAAGTTAAACACCTTCTCCCAGCAAAGACAAATCTTACTTATCAGTTCAAATTTTTCTCTTTCGTATCCTGGTTGGCAGGAAATCAAAGATCCATTTTCAATATCTTCTCCCGGACTTTATCTTTGGAGAACATCTGCACTTTCTTCTTCTGAACAAAAATCCTTAGTGATTGGTAAGCCTGGTCCAACATCCGGCAAAGCTGCATTTGCAAGTTTAGAAGAAGTGGTCCGCATCCAAAAAAAAATTGGCGGCAACCTGATCACTCTTCCTTTAAGTAAAGAATGGGTGATCAAGGCCGGAGTGAAAAAATTCACGGGACATACTGAGTATCTGGCAGAGGTATATAAGAAAAAAACATATATGCTTATGGCTGGAAAAGAACTGAATGTTTTACCTTTAACAACTCATGTTCCATTAAAGAAAGTACCTTCTTACCTTAAAAAAATCCACCTATCCAGTTTTATTTCTGCCGTTCGTTCCGCTCCTATTTCTAAAGGTAAAATCGCGTTCTTAGGTTTAAACCCTCACGCAGGAGAAGGTGGAAAGGTTGGGGACGAAGAGAAGAAGATACTGATGCCGATCATATCAAAAATGAGAAAAGCAGGGTTAGATGTTACAGATCCGCTCTCCGCAGACGGTGCGTTCAGCGAAACTTCCAGGGCAAAGTATTCTTTGTTTTTGGCATGTTATCATGACCAAGGACTTATCCCATTCAAGATGTGGGAGGGAAAATTCGGAGTGAATGTAACTTTGGGGCTGGATTTTATCAGGGTTTCTCCAGACCATGGGACTGCTTTTGATATTGCGGGTCTCGGAAAAGCGGATCCGGAGAGTTTTCTGCAATGTTTAGAGTGGGTGTCGGGGCGGGTTTCTGCCGAAAATGATCTTAGGAGATCTCATTGATGTTTCTCGCCCAGTCAGGTTCCTTATTACAGCAGATCGTATTTCCAATCTTTTTGATTTGGTTCGTGGGTTTGACCTTTGTGCTGATCCGAAACGATATAGAGATCATATGGAAAATCGCTACATTCTTCATTTTCGTATTCTACTTCTTCCAATTCTTTCCCGAGTTAAAAGAAGCTTATGAAAGATTATCTAAATCTTATCCTTCTGAAATTTTAAGCTGGCTTTATGGGATCCCAAGAGCGATTTACTTTTTCTTATTATTCCTATGGCCGATCGCAGTGGTTCGTATGTATTACAGTGCTTCTCCAGTTTTAGCAAATATGACTGCGAGGACCTTAGTTGCTGCCACTTTAGCTTATTGGATTTTCTTTTTAATTTATCACCAATTCACAGGGCAGATAGACGAGTTCTTTAAGACTAAGTTTATTGAGTGGATTACAATTGTTCCGACTGGAAAGTGAAAGCTAAATAATGATCGCAAGAGAACTTCTTTTTGTATTGGGTCACGTCTAAGGATAAATACCCAGGTCGTTAGATGGAAACCAGCTTAGCAGAAATACTGAATGAAAAATGTTCTTGTTCTAGTTTGAACAAAGAGCTCCTGAGCGAAGAAGCGCATTTTTATTCTGAAACACCTTCTTTCATTAATATTTCGGATAAGAATAAGATCCGGCAAATTCTTCTTTCTATTCGGAACGCCTTGCGTTTGCCTGAGGTAAGAGAAAGGCTTTTGCAATACCATGATCCGAAAGAAAAAATAAAAGATATTACCGGAGGAGTCTTTCTCAGTTTAGATTTCCATCAGACAAAAGAAGGTCCTAAGCTTATTGAAATCAATACGAATGCAGGTGGCGCTTACTTACAGTTAAAACTTTTAGAAGCGCAGATCAAATGTTGCAAGATTGTTGAAATCGCTATTCAGAATGCGGAAACTCTTCGAAATTTAGAAGAAAGATTTTATTCCATATTCATTGATGAATGGATCTCTAACGGGCGGACCGGAAAGCCTGGCTTTATCGCGATCGTGGACAAAAATCCTGCAGACCAGTTCTTATATCCTGAATTCCTGTTATTTAGAGATCTATTTAGATCCAAAGGGATTCACTCTGAAATCTTAGATCCGGATCAGATCGAACTAAAAGCAGATGAACTCTATTTCGAGGGAAAGAAAATCGATTTGATCTATAATAGATTGACCGATTTTCATTTATCTGAAGATCAGAATTCTAAAATTCGAGAAACTTGGTTGAAGAAAAAAGTAATCATTACACCAAGCCCATTAGATTACGACCTATACGCTCGAAAAACGAATTTGCAAGTTCTTTCGGACATTGATTTTCTAATAAAATCAGGGCTGGATAAGAAGGATTCAGAAATCCTAATATCAGCTATTCCGGATACCAAAATTGTAACCTTGGGAAATGCAAAAGAACTCTGGGAGAGAAGAAAGAATATATTCTTTAAACCTAAAGAAGGTTTCGGTAGTAAGGCGGCCTATTACGGAGGAAAACTTACTAAGAATAAGTTTTCTGAGATCCTAAATGGGGAATACATAAGTCAGGAATTCGTTCCTCCTTCTGTTCGGGTCACATCTATCTCTGGCGAAGAAAGAGAATTAAAGATGGATATAAGGGCTTATATCTATAATGATGAGGTCTTACTTTTAGCCAGCCGTTTGTACCAAGGGCAGACCACGAATTTCAGGACTCCAGGAGGAGGATTTTCTCCTTTGTATACATTACCTGAAATAGTGTAGATTAAGATCGGATTCGCACCCGGTTTCGGTGCGAATCGATTTATACCTTAAGTTTGTTTTTGTCAGATACTTTTTTGCAGTTCTCTTCTTTTTTGTTCCGGTTTTTTAGAAGTTATTTCTGCGAAAGTTTTTTCGTATTCTGGATGAACTGTCCCAAATAGATAATCCCAAACAGTTGTATAAAGTCCGTAATTATAACGGAAACTTTGGTGGTGCATATCATGGTTGGTGTTTGAATTCACTAATTTTAAGATCTTATTTGTTCCCATCCAACTTGGAAAAATTTCATAACCGCTATGACCTAAAACATTTCGTATAATTTGGAAAGTCATAAAGATCATTAAAGCCAAAGGATGGACAGGGAATAATAAAGCCACGATTGGCATTATAAGAGAATGGACCAATGCCTCCCAAGGACTAAAAGAGTATGCAGTCCAAGGAGAAGGTGTGATCGAATCATGATGCACCTTATGAAATCTTTTATAGAACAAACGAGTATGCATTAGCCTATGCGTCCAATAAAAGTAAAAGTCCTGGATACCCAAGATCATTACCGTGCTTAAGATCAGATATCCCCAGCCATACTCATCTATACGTTCGTAAAATTTGAAGTACCCATATTTTCTAAATAGAAATACGATCAGAGTTACTGATGTATAAACGATTACGGAAGAAACAGAATATAAAAATTCTTTTCTGAACTGAGAGGGTTTAGCATTCTTTTCTTGGATCTTTCTGTATTGAAATGGATGTTTCCAAATATAGAAGATCAAAAATACGATACCTGCGAATATAAAGTATCTTAAGAAATCTATTAGGAATATAATTGGGATTTTGGGAACCAAATCCATCATATATTGAAATAATTGTTTGTGAAAATTCATGTTCGATCCTTTTGCCTGAAGGGCTTGATGGATCATTAGAGCATTTTTTCAGATTTGAATCCGATTGATTTCGGATAATCGCTGATCGATTCCGGATTTGATCGGCTATTTTGCAGAACTGTTTTGTTTTCTGAAATCGCTGGGGGTCATTCCCACTATTTCTTTAAAGGCTCTATTGAATGGGGCAAGGGAACCGTAACCCAAATCCATCGCGATCCGAAGCACCTGAAAATCATTTTTGCTCGGATCTGAGAATATAAACTTTGCTTCTTGTATTCTGTAATGGTTTAGGAATTCGTTGAAGTTCCTGTATCCCAGTCCTTTATTAATAAGCCTACGGACCTTCTTCTCCGGAACGTTTAACTGTTTTGCCAAAGCTAAGATCGTCAGGTTTTCTTGTAAGAATACCTTTTGGTCTTTTAATAGGGAATCCAGTTTTTTGAGCAGGGCTTCGTCTAAAGGTTCATCGGTTGCTTCTTCTTTTTGAACTTCTCCATTTGGAAATACATTCTCTCTAAATTGGAAAATTTTAAATGAAATGAAAAATACCAATACAAATATGAAAGAAGAATTGATCAGATCTAATTGTGCAGAATATCCAGCGTCTTTGGTGATTACTTCCATCAATACGACTGACATGCTATAAAGCCCTGTTACCCAAGAGAAGATAACCCTGAATTCTCTTCTGGATTCTAATAAATCTATATTCTTATCTTTTAAAACTCTTCCCAAAGTAAGTAAAATAAGTCCTAGATAGAATACCTGGGGCATGCTGAATAATACTTTAGCTAAAACAGAACCTTGGCTTCTGATATCTGAAGCAAGAAAAACATAAAAACAGAATGTATTTAGAGAAAGAAATAATACACCATGCCAGACTTTCAGTTTGAATCCGTCTTCGAAAAGGCTGGATACAAATAAATAAAAAAAGATAGAAACAGAAAAACAGCCGGAATGGACCAGTATTAGTAAGAATATATTTGTAGAATGGTCCAACCATGGACAAATAAAATAAGCGATCAAAGAAGATATGAATAAACTTCCAAGTAAGCTCTGAGTGCTTAGTTTTACTCGGATTAGAAAGTTTAAGATTAGAAAGCCCAACTGAGCGATCGTAGCAGCTTTTAAATAATGGATCAGATTTGTGGTTTCGAACATCAATCTACGATAGGCAAAGAAACTGTGGCGAGTACCACTTCTACAGGTTTTTCCCCAAGAGAATGATCGATAACATTATGTATTGAGAAAATCCCGCCGTGTTTTTTTATTACGAAGTCCACAATCGTCAATCCTAAACCGGTAAAATATTCCTCTTCTTCTAAATTTTCATCCACAAAACCTGCGAGTCTATAGAATGGTTGTTTAACCAATAACTCCTTATTTTTAGGAATGCCCGGGATTGATTGCGGATCAAATTCATTTTTCAGGTTGATATTCAAATACCCTCCTGAAGCGGAGATGTATATGTTTATGACTGAATTATTAGAAGAATATTTCAAAGCATTGATCAATAGTTCTGTAAATATTCTGCTGAGCGAATTTGGATCAGCATCTATATCGTATCCGTTAGTAGGAAGGGAAATCTGGGGGATTAGTACATTCTTCTTTTTGCTATATTGTTTATTAGAACTTTCTAATTTTAGTCTGGATTTTTCTAATAGATCATGAATCTGTCCGCTATTTGTTTTTTGGAAAGAATTTAGGAAATTTTTGTTGAGTATCTCTAAACTTTTTTCGAGAGAACGAAGTCCTTTTTTGGTGTAATGAATATTTTCAAAAAGTAATTCGACTACATCAGAAGAGAAATTATAAGATGTTTCTTCCTTTTTAGCGGTTGCTTGAAGTATTTCTACAATACTTACAATTGCTCCAAAACCTCCTCCGCTAAAAAAACTTTGTTTTAGATTATTGAGTGTACTCTTGGAAAGATCTATATTCTTTTCTAGATCAGTAAGCCAGGATTGTTTGTATAAGATCCAATTAAGTTGAGCCTTAAGACGTTCTTCATTTTCCTGCGTCAGAATTCTTTCACTTTCTTTTAAACGTATAAATTCAGAAATCCTTTCCAGGATTTGGTATAATCTATCTCTGTCTATCGGTTTGATAATATAATCGAATATACCTAATTTCATTACCTTGATGATGATCTCCGGCACGTCATTACCAGAAATTACAATAAAAAGTGACTCAGGCTTTTTTTCTTTTATCGTTTTGATAAAATCGAACCCGTTCATGACGGGCATTTCTAGATCCACCAAAAATAGGGAATATTCTTTTAACTCTGCCATTTCGCAGGCGATTTTTCCGTCCGAGGCGGTATCCGCGTCTACGCCGAAACTTTTGGCTAATCTTGCGATAAGATCTCTGGTTTCTCTCTGGTCTTCTACAATTAAAATTGGATTATGTAGGTTTAATCTATGTATCATTATTAAAACAGAGCGTGTTTTAAATATTTTGCATATAGAAAGGTTTTAAAATAAGAACTTTAAATTTTCGTTATGCGGAACCAATTTCATTGAATTTGTATAAATTTGTAAAGATGAAAATGTAAAGCATTTTTTCATAAACCACAAATGAATAATTGACAATATACCAATGAATGCGTTATCCGCCTGTTTTATTCCTCTTTACAAAAAAGAATACTGAATTAAAACTCCCGGGGATTTATATCCGGGGAGAGAATGGAATGATATTAGCAGCAAGAATTTTAGCGACTATCGTCGGCTTATTGCATGTTTGGATCTTCATCATGGAAAGTGTATTATGGATGCGCCCTCGTATTCACAGAAGATTCGGAGTCACGGATACAAAATTAGCAGAAGCGATGAAGGGTGTCTTTTTGAACCAAGGTTTCTATAATTTATTCCTCGCGATCGGTGCATTATATGGTGCGATCTTTTTCGAGATACATCCAGGTTTTGCTCCGGCAATCTTAGCATTCTCTTGTCTTTCCGTTTTTGGAGCAGGGCTTGTATTATTAGTTTCTAGACCAGCGATGGCAAGAGCCGCAATCATCCAAGGACTTCCTCCTTTGATTGCAGTTATTCTATATTTCATTTCCTGTAACGGACAAAATTAGAATATATTCGTCTCAAAGACCCCAACTAGCTCTTGGGGTTTTTCGGGCGAAACTATTACTAAAACACAGAGTTGTAATCTTTCTTTTAAAACTTACGGATGTTTTTTAGAAAAATTTAGGATGTACCAATTGATCCATTCGTTCTTTGAAGCGAATTTCAATCCGGTAACCGATTTTAATGCTGCAATCAGCAACTTTCTATTTCGAGATCTTGAATCTTCTTGTAGCAATCGAATTAAGATCGGCACACTTGCAGGATCTTTTTTAGCTCCTAATTGAGAAACTGCAACCTGGTGAAGATTGATATTCTCACTCTCCGCATATTTTTCCAAAATTTTACGGGACTCTTCTCCCGGAATTGAAGTGATTGCAGCGAGAGTGATAGGGGCCAAATCAGGAAAATCTTCTGTTTTTTTATCTAAAAGAGAAAGAGATTTAGGAGAAGCGATCATCCCCAAACTTTCGGAAGCAATCTTTGCCAATTTCTGATCTTTAGATTTGCAAGCTTCTTCTACATACGGAAGGCCATCTTCTGAGCCGATTGCTCCTAATGCCCAAACTGCTCCGTATCTTGCCTCTGTTTGGTCTTCTTTTAATACTTTAACAAGTACTGGGATACTTCTTTTATCGCCTAAGTATCCTAAGGACTGAGCAATGATCTCTCTATCTGGAATATTAGGATCTAATAATGCTTTTTCTATCTCTTCTCTCGCTTTTGAAAATTTGATACGACCTAAAACATGGGCTGCCGGAGCCTTTGCTAAAGCTTTTCCCTTAACCAAAACTTCTAAAATTCGAGTAGTGAACCCAGGATCAGGAACTCCAATTAGAACATCCGCTGCTCTGTATCGGATCTCTTTATCTTGGTTCTCTATAACAGGGAGAACCAAAGGTAAAATTTTAGGATCTTTGATATCTATAAGTGCAATGGTGGAATTTTCTCTTCCTTTATCAAAATCTGCCTGTATTGCTTTTACTAAAAGTGGAATAGATTTTTTACTTCTGATCTTTCCAAGGGCCAAGTAAACGGCAGCCAAAGTGGGTCCTGGTTCAGAATGTAAAGATAGATCTATAAGATAATCCTCGGCTTCTGGAATATTCAATTTTCCTAATGCCATTGCGAATGTTTTGGCCTTATCGGGATTTTTGTTTGATCTAGCGGAAGCTAAAATGATATTTCCTGATTGTCTCGCATTGATTCGGACCAAAGTATCTACAGCTAATAATCGAATATTCGAATCTTCTTGGTTTAGCAGATTTGCTATACGGTTTCCTGCCTGAGGATCTTCCATTCTTGCTATGGATTCCAAAACCGTAGCCACATCAATTCCCGATTTAGGATCTAAAAAGTTTAGAATTTCAGGAAGAGAAGATCTATCTTTCCAAATCCCTAAAGCTAAGATTGCCGGGCCTTTTGTAATTTCTTCCGAAGATCTCATCCATTCACGAGCGATAGGGATGAATTTTCTTTCGTTTCTGGAGGCCAATTCTAAAATTGCTTGGGCCCTTGTTCTTGGATTCTGGCTTTTTAGATCAGAGGCAACTTGTTCTAGGCTAGGAATTTCTTCTTCTTGGACTTCGGGTAGAAGGTCAGGGCGAGGAGGACCAAAACATCCTAAAGTAAAACAAATGAGCATAGTGCCGAGTATCATAAATATTGAAATGAATTTTAACATTATAAAAATAGAATATACTTTGAATTTCATAAACATTATCTAGGCACCGATTCAGAAGCTTGCCTTAACTGTAATAATTCCTTCTGCCAAGAAGCGATATCAGAATTTGCCTGAGGAATTTGAGAAGAATCCATTCTGCCTTGTTGGATTGCGTATTGTACCAATTGTATTCTGGATTCTAATTCGGATATTTTATAAGAGAAATAAGCCTTTTGTTCTTCTGGAGTTACATTCAGATCACTTGGGCGAGTCGGAACAGATCCAGTTTGCGCATATCTACCTTCATTTCTTGATAAAGCAAACTTGGATTCTGCAGAAGTGACCTTATCCAATTGTTCTCTTGCTTTTTTCTCATCTTCAGATGTGAGTCCTGGACGGAATTCGCTTGGAATATAAATATTTTTAGGATATCTTGCAGCAAAATCGATCCATTCTTCCCTGATCTTCTCTCTTTCTTCCTCTGACTTCTTTTCTCTAAAAGCTGCAGGCCAAAGTCTTTTAGCCGGACCTTCTAAATCAGGATCTTCTTCGAAAGGATGAGGGGCATCCGGAAATTCTAAGGTGCCGCCGCTGCCGTATTTGCGATTTGCAATTTCGGAAGCTTCTTCACCTAAGCTGGGAGAATTGGATTTTCTTTCCGGCCAAAATATAAATAAAATACAAATAATAAGAATAGCTGCGCCTGAGATCCATGGCCAATAGGAACGAAAAAATTGCATAATGATAAAGGAAATTTGAGTTAGGATTGAATTTAAACTATTTCCCGCCCTATACGAGCGGGAAATGTTTTCGAAATTTTAAACGAAAATTCCGATGACCCAAGAAATAAACTGACCGAACAAAGTGTCTGTCAGGAATTTTTTCAAGTCAACCGGGTTACGATTTAAGGAATCGTAGTACCAAGCGGTGTATTCGCTCACTTGCGGAATAGAATAACCGTATTTGGAATTAATCGCTTTGATTAGCTCGTTTGCAAAAACAGAATGTCCATACATATTCGGATGCACTCCGTCCAAGCCAAAAATACCAGGTTGGCCAGGAAGAGGCCAGTTCGCTTTTGCATAACCTGGGCTATATCCGGAAGGACTTTTGATTAAGCGGCCGTTCTCTTTTAAATCGTCAAAAAGAACTTTAAGATCTGCTAATGCAAATCCCATAGCCACAGCCTGAGCTTTCACTTCATTGTTTATGGAAGTTAAGAAGTTTGTGATGGTAGCTACTTCGTTCTTATCCAAAACTTGAGAAGGATCTGAAACAGAAGAACGGAAGAACGCTTTCAAACCAGAGTAGTTTACTCTTCCTTGAGGATCGTTATAGTTTTCCAAAAACGCGATAGAAGTTACGTTTGGAACAGTAAATAGAACTCCACCTTTGATGGATCCGATCGCAGCCATTTTAGACATTGTGGAACGGATATCTCTCAAAAATCTTGCTTGGTCTAAACAATCTGTAGAAGTGCTCAATGCAGTACAAAGAACATGGTTCGCAGCAGCAGTTCCGAACAGAAAGCTAGGCTTCACTGCCTGCATTACTTGAATTTGAGTTCCTGAACTTCTTAAACCGAATTGATGGAATTTATCCGGAGATTGGCAATCTGGAACTTGTATCCAACGATACGTATACCAGTACCAAGTTTCCCAATACCATTGTTTGGCCCAAGTAGTTGCATTAATGTTCTCACACTGACCTGAAGTTTGAAGAACGGTAGTGTAATCTGCTCCGGTGATCCCTGCATGTGTTGGAAGTCCAACAGTAGATCCGTTTCCACCGATGATGGAAGCTGCGATGCAGAATACTCCGCAATCACCTTTAAGAACGTCTTCAAAATTTAAGTAAGGTCCCTTTAGCACGTTATACGAAACGTTAGAACCTGCTTGTTTAGAAACTAAAACTGGATAAGCCCAGTTCTGAGTTTTCTCTTCTACAGTTGCGCCATAAAAACCCTGGCTTAAGGAATCACCAATTACTCCGGGTCTGGAAAACATTTGCGCTTGGCTTTGAGCCGATAGCGTCGAAGCTCCCACGATTAGGAAAGTCCCACTTAGGATTTTCCAAAAGTTTCGAATGCTCATTTTTAAATTAACTCCACTCTCTATTGAAGGAGATTTCTATATTCTCTTCGAGACAAAGCATGAGAGGCGGAAGTTCGAAGTCACTTCCAATTATATTTTACTTATAAAATAATTTTATCTATATTGAACATTCGTAATATTACAATGCGTGGCCTCTCACTGAACACTGTTAGAATTTAATGTTTGATATATAATTAAATTTTTATAATATACTATTTGATCCCTCGAATGAGTGACCGGATGGCAGTCTATCTGATCTTAAACACTGTTCGTTTTGGGGCTATGCCACTTAAGGACTTAAAGTAAGTTTATGTGAACGCTCGACGCTTTAGTTCGGGATGCAGTCTATTTCTAAACGACTGAATGTATGATTCATCACAGTGCAGTTAGTCGATAAAGTTGCTGAATATCGAAAGATGGAATTTGAAGTTCTGGTTAAAACACAATTTGTCGGATCATCCGGTTTATGAGAAGAACCCAAGTAAAGATCCAAGTCCCCGCCTACAGGAAATGTAAAAGGAGAAGTAGAAGGAACTGTTTCAATCTTAACTACGTAGTTCGAAGGAAACATATCCGGAAGATCCACTACGATCCCTTGCCCCGACGAATTGTCCACATCGCATGAAGTTATAAATTGATTATCTGCTGTAAATGTGTCGAAGCTCACTTGAGCCAAATTTGTTCCAGGCGTTATGTCAATATTTTGTAATAAAGGAAAAAGGAATGAACTCGGAATATCCTTCTTTTCCTCACTACATGTAAAGAGAACTAAAACGGGGACTATAAGTAGAGTTTTTAAAAATTTCATTTTAGGAAATAACAAACCAAGAATTAGATGTTTGTGCTCTTTTTATATATCCAATTTGGGAGATAAAATTTTTTCAAAAAAAGACCGAATTTATTGTGAAACGATCCAAAAATTTGTCCTAATTGTCCGTTTTTTATCCAATCCGGATAAGGTGTATAACGTGTGGGAGATCCCACCTAACCATAAAAGGATGATTTGCGTGCGAAAAATATTATTCCTCTTTGCTATTTCTTTCACTTGGAATTGCTCAAACGGTTTCTTTCATGATCTTTTTAACCGAAATAAAACCAGTTTTCCTCTTCCTGCGATTCTGAGTGGTGCCCCTAAGGTTACTTTACCTGAATCGATCCCTTCTCAATCTCTTCGAATGGAAGAAGACCAAAATGTACCAAGGTTATTGGGGAGATCCCAGGTTCCCATTGGAAATGTTTATAATCTGACATTGGATCTAAATGATAAAAATGGAAAAGGTAAGATACCGTATAAAAGTCTTTTTTTCCAAAAACCGGTTCAGTTGGAATTTCCCGTAGACTTAGGGGAATTGAAGTCCAAAGGATTCACCCAAGAGTTTTACGTATGGTACAAAGATTTTTCTTCAAAAGAATGGAGAGTATTACAAAAGGGTAAATTGGATATAGAAAATTCTTCTGTCAAAGTGGAGACAAATCATTTTACGCCATTTATTTTAACCGCTCTTCCTAATCTTCCCGGAACAGGAGTTGCACCTGCAGCTTCCTGTTTTACGAACGAATCCGCATCTTGGAATTTACAGGGTGTATTGGATGATTCTTCTGCATCCCAGGCGAAATTCGGGATAATCGGTGAAGGATATCAATATTATCAAGATAGACCTTACTTTGTAAAGGAAAACGAAGGTGCATTCAGAGAGTTAGGTCTTGAACTTTCTTTATTATTTCCTACTTGCCAAGGAGGCACGGGCATTTGCGGAAATTCTCTTCTACATTCTGCTTCTACTTCTCCGGAATACATCGCTTTTAATGCGGTACAAGATATTGATGTTTATGTAATGTATGATACTAGAGGAGGTTCTTCTCCTTCAGATACTTCTCAAGACGCTGATTGGCTTCAAGCGGATTTTACTTTGCTATCCGGTAAGTTTATATATACAACCGAGCCTGGGTTAGATCCCGCACAGACGCCTGGAGCTTCCGGATATAAAGTATATAAAAAAACTTATACTCAAGGCTCCCGAGTAAGTTTAGGCGGAAATATAAAAGGAACAAGCGCTTCCGGAATTTCCTCCAACTATTGGGTTGTAGTAAAACCTGCAGGGACACAGGGAAGTGTGCAATCCTCTGCGATGTTATGCGCTTCCGGTCCTGACCCGAATGTTCCGAACCCTGTAAAAGGATATATTTTTCCAGGCTCGGATAAGGTTTTACTTTGGTTATTCTATCCTAGTTTAAATTCTCCTAAAAAAATAATTGTTCGAAGAAGTGAGATCTCTCCTCCAATGACTCCTGCTATGGGAGAAGAACCTACAGGTTTGGAAATTACTCCTTACTCTTATATAGATAGTGGCCTAGTGGAAGGGCATACATACTATTATTCTATCTTTGCATTAAACGAAGACGGTCTTTATAACGGGATCACTATTGGGACTGCAAACACAGGTATGGATACGGATGGGGATGGGCTCTCGGATTATACCGAGGCGATCATGGACATAGGCAGTTATTTCGGTTTTAACGCCAACGATACAAATGCAATGCGATATTATATGCTAACTCATGCTGATTCGAATGGGAATGGCATAAACGATTTAATGGAGTTGGCGAATGGACAGGCTCCGTATTCGGTTGAAAAAAATCCCCCGATAGTACAGGCCTCTCCTTATACCCAAAATGCAAGTTCCGGGATTGTTGATCTAAAGATAGATGTCAGTGATGATTCATACTATGAACTCGACATGTTTCTTTGTTATGTTCGTAGATACGATCCAAGCATGACGGAAGAGGAGTTTTTAAGAAAACCTTTCGGTAGCTCGACGTTTGGTGACCAAACATTAGCGCTTTCCGAATCGTTGGATTATTGGTCACAAGCATACAAATATAATAGCCGAATTTCTAGTCATAGGTTGGGAAAATCCGGACCGAATCTTCCGGATCGTTTTGCAATTTGGGGAAAAGACCGTTATGGAAATATTTCCGAACCAACAATCATAGAGTTTCAAATGAGAGAATCGAAAGGAGAACATTCTTTCGTTATCAATCAATTTGACCCTGCACAAGTCCCAAATGCTAATAGAAGAATTGCGTTTGCATCTCTCTTACCTGATCCATTTTGGGATTATCCGAGTGGGGTAAATGTGGCGGGCTTTTATGTGAATCCGAATATAGATATTTCAGGAATTTCTCATATTATCCCCGTAAAGGATCCTGAAAATTTGACACAATCCTCATTTCGTTTTCCAAGCTTTATCGCTTTCTCACAAAATAAGGCTGCCTACTACGAACCTTCCGGAAATAATATTTTAAAAAAGAATGAAGTGCCGATCAATTACGAATATTCGGCTTCTCGTCCCCTTGCTTCACATTTTCAGATCCAGCTCGGAGCTGATTCGGCTGTGGGGGCTTTGTACTCTAATGCATCGAATGTTCAAGCGAGTATATTCAAAATTGAGAATGGTTTACTTTCCGCCAATTCTTATCTAATGCCTGAAATCCCTGGGGGAAGTTATCCTTTACCTTCTTCCGTTTTATCATATGATAGAGGGGCAGGGCTTGGAGTAATTATAGGATCAAAATTTTTGGATTATACCTTGGATTCGTTTTCATCTCCGATTTACCAACCTTTCGGAACCGGGACTACGGATACGAATCTTTCAGGAGTCATTTCGAGCGATCGTTTGAATTCATATAATCCTCAAAATGAGCCGGAAGTATTTGTCACAATGAGGAATATATCCTCTCAGGCAGATATAAAATTACTCTATAGAAAATCGGGATATTTGAATTTTTCATCAGTAAATCTTACTGGGCTACCAAGTAATTTTAATGGGGTGCAGGTAAAATTTATTTCATTCTACGATTTTGTAGGAAATCCAGTATATCAATTGTTTGTATATGGAATAAGGATCGTAAGTTCTAATCCTTATGCGACTGAGTCTTTGTTATTGAGATATAAAGTTTCGAGTGTTTCCGGAATTCCTACTGCGGTCTTGGAAAATCAAACTGTTCTGAATAATTACAGGGAAATTTATATAGATAATTCGGGCAGATACATCATCGGAAATTTAGGAAATTGGAAGTATCATACATACTTAAATAAGGAAGAAGGTCCTGTATTACTTTCAACTACTGACTTTGCTTCTCCAGGAGGTAAAACTCAATTTTCATTTGTTCCTACTGCAACAAATCAGGTGGGGAATATAGGAGGGTATTCTAAAATTCGAATTCTTCCTAGTTCCGGTTATTCCGATTATCAGAGATACGGATTCGTTCCTGCTGATTCGGATATCATAGTTCGACATCATGCATATGACTGGAAAGCGAACGAATGTGGATCTTCTCCTACTCCTGCCGGAACAGAGGATATTATTGCAACTGCGACCGGAAATTATGGAGTTCCACCTTTGGCAATTGCAGTCCAGCCTGCCGCTGTTCCTGTTCAGAATACCAAAAGAATAAAAGCTCCTAGTTCCGCGGCAAATCTTGTTTTGGAATCAAGTTTTACCCAAGCCACAAGTCCTTGTCGTACAAGTTTGATTGCAAGAGATACTGCAACGCTTCCTGTTCGGAAAAAGTTCGTAGTATCTACAACTAGCTATTACCATGACTTCAGTTTGAATCCGGCGAATGTTCCTGCGACTTATAATACAGCTCCTTCGCCTTCAGGATATGATGCTGCAGAATTTAAAAAATGGGAACCTTTGAGTAAATCTTCTCCCCAAAGACTCGGGACTTATGTTCGTAAGAATATTCTTTTCTGGTGGCCTTATGCGATTATCGACGAATGGAATCCATGTATCATTACGGATGTGACCATGGAGGATGGTAGAGCAATTTGTCATAATAATTTCGGGGGATATCCTGCGTTTGTGGAAGATTATGTGAATCAATATGATCGATATACATTTACAAGCCAGTTTGTATATTCCGGAGATAAACTGATACCTGCACCTTAAAAATGAAACGCGGAGAATCTCCGAAATTATTTCATGAGATTCTCCGCATTGTAATTTTTTCTAAATTGTCAAAGGACGAACAAAACGAGTTCCTAAAATGAGTTTTCCTTGAGAGAGCGGGTCTAACGGATTCATATTATCGATCATTTCGTTTGGCTTCGAAACAAACTGCAATTATTAAAACTACAAATTCTTCTTCCGAATTCAGCTTGCCTGAGTGGAAGATTTTTCCATTCTTTCTATGTGATCCTTTTTTATTATCTATCTTCTATCCTGGGTTTACTTGCGGGAAATATGTTCAATTATACCGCCATTATTCTTTCCCAAAGTATTTCTAATTCGGATACATTTTCGGGTTGGGTATTCTTCTTTGTATGTTTTCCTCTTTTGTTTTTAAGTTTCACTGCGGGAAGATTGCTGGATAAATATTCTAGGAAATGGCTTCTTGCTGCTGCACAAATTTCAATGGCATGTGGTTCTGGATTTGCCGCTCTTGCATTACATTTGGAATGGATCTCTCCCGGAAAACCTTATCTTCTTCTTGTGTCTTCCGTTCTTTCCGGGATCGGACTTTCTTTTGTAATGCCTGGAAGATTTGCAATACTTGGAGATCTATTAGAACATTCTAAAATAGGAAAACATAGTGTTTGGTTAAATACTCTTGTACTTTTTGGATATGGTCTTGCTCCTTTAGTGGCCGGGTATTTTAAGGAATATTTCTCCTTTAAATATGTTTTTATAAGTATTGGTTCCGCTTATGTTCTGAGCGTATTCTTTTTGATCTTGATCCCAGTACAGATGAGGGAGAGAAGCCAGGCTTCCTCTGGACCTGGTATCTCAGAGTTAGTTGCGTATTTGAAAAATTCCCCTCTGGTTTCTCAGTTCCTATTGCTTATGGGCGCTGTAGTTCTGTTAGTCGGGCCAGTCCAGGTCCTTCTTCCAAAATACGCCAAGGAAATTTTGGGATTAGGAGAAGGTGAAAGAGGCGCCTTACTTTCGGCATTAGGAGTGGGGCTTGTGATCGGAGGTGGAGCTACCTTTCTTCTTCACGGTTTAAAGAAGAAGGGCCATATTCTTTTTGGATCTGCACTCTTCAGTTGTTTTCTATTTTCACTTATCCCTTTTCTTGCGGAAAGTTTGGTGCTCACATCGGTTTGTTTTTTTGTATTTGGGTTTATGACTGGCGTGATCATTACTCTTATCCCAGCGGGTATCCAACAAAATACTGAAAATCATATCAGGGGAAGGATACTTTCTCTTTATAGCCTGGTCTTTCTTTTGGTGCCTGCATTCTCCGGGATTTTATCCGGATTTTTTTCGGATCGGATTGGAATTCCTTCCACATTCGTTTGGTCCGGGTTTTTGGAAATGGGAGCATTGATCTATCTCAGTTGGAGAATGGACCAGGTCCGTAATCATTATTAAACGGTTGCCAAATCGCCCAGGGATCAGGAATTTATATATTATGTTTCAAGGCGTATTTACTGCCATTATTACTCCATTCCGGAACGGGAAAATAGACTATGATTCCTATTTTTCTATTTTGGACAAACAGATCCAGGCAAGGGTAAGCGGAGTGGTGCCTTGCGGTACCACTGGCGAATCTCCTACTCTTTCTCATGAAGAACACGCGGAACTGATCCGCGAAACTGTGAAACATGTCAAAAAGCGGATTTTGGTAGTGGCAGGTACTGGTTCCAACTCTACTAGAGAAGCTGTGGAACTGACTGAAGCCGCTTGTAAGGACGGAGTGGACGGGATACTTCAAGTTAATCCGTATTATAATAAGCCAACCCAAGAAGGATTATATCTTCACTTCAAAGAGATAGCGGATCATTCTTCCGTTCCTGTGATGTTGTATAATATTCCTGGTAGAACTTCCGTAAATTTATTACCAGAAACTGTTCTTAGACTTTCAGAACATCCTAAGATCAGATCCATGAAAGAGGCTACTGGGGATCTTGGACAAATGTCAAAATTGATCTCTCTTGTCGGAGACAAGATGACTGTTCTTTCTGGAGATGATAACTTGACTCTTCCTCTTCTTTCCTTAGGTGGAAAAGGTGTAGTGTCTGTGATCTCGAATTTATTCCCAGAAAGTCTGGTAAATTTAGTGGAGTCTTTTCAAAAAGGGGACGTGGTTGCGGCTCAAAAGATCCATTATGATTTTATAGAATTATTCGCATTAGCATTTATAGAAACGAATCCTATTCCGATCAAAGCAGTGATGAGCTGGCATGGATTCTGTTCCGGTGAGATACGTCTTCCTATGACTTCTCTAAGTGCAGGTCCTGGAGCGGATCGTTTGAAAAAAACGGTTTCCGATCTTTTAGCAAAAGGTTATAAATAAGGAATTCGATTTGGCCCGCAAGAATCGTGTCGCAGTCATTGGTGCTTCTGGAAGAATGGGGAAGGCTATTATACAAGTCCTTTCCCAATCTAAAATTTCTGAACTTTCGGCTGCGGTAGTAGGTAAGGGTTCCGTTTATTTAGGTTTGGATTCCGGTTTACATTCCGGACTCAAACAAAATGAAATTTTATTTTCGGATGATCTTTCTAAATCAATTTCCGAATCTGATACCGTAATCGATTTTTCTATCAGAGAAGTTTTGTCGGATGTTCTGTCTATCTGCAAGGAATTCAAAAAACCTGTTGTGGTTGGAACAACCGGTCTTGTGGAAACTCATAAAGATTTATTAAAAGAAACTTCTAAATATATTCCGATCGTGTATTCTCCTAATATGTCTATCGGGGTGAATCTTCTTTTTAAACTGACTGAGATCGCCGCAAAAGTGATGGGAGATCTGGCGGATATCGAGATCCAGGATATTCATCATCGTCATAAAAAAGATGCCCCTTCCGGCACTGCTGAAAAATTGAAAGCAATCCTTTTGGAAACTCTTTCTAGGACAGAGTCAAATATTGTACATGGTCGCCACGGAATTCTTCCTGAAAGAGATCCTAAAGAAATAGCGATCCATACTCTTAGAGCGGGAGAAGTGATCGGAGATCATACTGTCTATTTTTTCACTCCAGAGGAAAGAGTCGAAATTTCCCATAAGGCACAGGACAGAAAAACATTTGCAGTTGGTTCCGTAAAAGCCGCCGAATTTTTGATCGGAAGAGAAAAAGGCCTCTACGATATGTTTTCCGTATTAGGGTTATAAGGTTCCTAGAATGGATTTTTTAAAAAACATCAGTTTATTCCAAAGTGATAAGTTCGGGATCGTAATGATCCTGGATATTCTGATTGTTAGTTTTCTAATCTATCAATTTTATTCTACGATCCGTAGGACGAGAGGGGTTCAGCTTCTTTTGGGGATTGGACTTATTTGGGTGCTTGGAATTTTTGCACAAACTTTGAATTTTGAACTTTTGGATTGGATCATTGATAATATTCGTCCAGCACTTGTATTTGCGATCATAGTTTTACTCCAACCGGAACTTCGTAAAATTACTGGTGATATGGCAAGGCTTCGATTATTCCGTCCTTTCCTTTTAAAAACTGCCACTGACCTGGATGAGATTGTAGAAGCATCTAAGATTATGGCTAAAAACAAAACCGGATCTTTAATAGCGATCGTCCGAGAGCATAGTCTCAAAGATATCGCAGAGCAAGCGGTTCAGTTGGATGCAATTCTTTCCACAAGCCTTCTTCTTACAATATTCAAGAAGAATACTGCACTTCATGATGGGGCTGTTATTATAGAGCAGAACCGAATTGCGTGTGCAGGCGCATTCTTACCAATGGCTACAAATTTGGACGATGCTCGTATGGGCGCAAGGCATAGGGCTGCACTTGGAATTGCAGAAGAATCTGATGCAGTCATCGTAGTAACTTCTGAAGAGACTGGAGAAATTTCGGTTTGTCATGACGGAGAAATGATCCATCCGGTAAAACCGATCGAATTAAAAAATCTTTTGAATACAATCCTCCAGGAGAAAAAAGCAGGACCAGGAAATCCGGCCACAGACAAAAAGTTTGAATCGGAAGAAGCAGGGGAATCACATGATTAAGGCCCTTCTGAACAACTGGCAGGCAAAACTTGGCTCTATCATTTTAGCCACGTTATTCTATATCAATTTACAAAATTCTAAAATTCTAGTAAGAGAAGTAAATATAAAGATAGAATATCCTAAACTAAGCGGTGGACTTATCATCGCTAAAGGATCTGATACTACTTTTCCTGTTAAGGTAGAAGGCGTTCGCGACTATGTGAATTTCTATACTCCTTCTTTAAAGGCATATATTTCTCCTGCTGATCTTCATCCTGGGGAGAATATTGTAAATGTGGTCCGTTTTGGGGGCACAACTCCAGGTTTAAGAATTTCTAAAATTCCTGGGAAAGAAAAAGTTAAGATCATAGTGGAATCAAATGTAAGTAGGACTCTTATAGTAGAGCCTAAACTTGCAGGAGATCCTCCTAAGGATTATATTAAATCTTCTCATTTTGTTTCTCCTACGAGCCTCGTTGTTGTAGGAAATCCTTCAGAGTTTGATAAGGTTGGGCGAATAGTCAGTCTACCTTCTATCTCCCTGAAAGATAAAACGAAAACATTCACTCAGAAATTTAAGGTCCCAGATCTTCCTGCAGGTTTAAGATACAGGGATAATATTAAAGAAGTTTCAGTAACAGTAAATATCGTAGCTGATTCTTCTACTCCTGGAGAAAGTATAGTTTTAGGTGTTCCTGTAAAATGCCAGAATCTGGATAAAAATCTGGAAGCAGAATTTTCAGAACAGGAAGTTTCTGTAAAACTACAATCCAAAACTCCGTTGCGAAGTATCCAGATCATCAAAGGTCTGAATGCAAGTGTGGTATGTTCTCATAAATACGATCCCAAAATCAAAAAGATACTTCCGGATGGTAAACCTGTAGTCGCAAAAGTCCGTTTGGAAAAAGCGCCTAGTTTAAAATCCGTAGAGATCCAGGGAGTTTTCCCAGATCGAATTTCTATCCTGTATCGTGTCCGTCCCGATATTGGATCAGGTGGAACTGGAAGTGAAGATGGGGGAGATGGAAACTCGGATCCGGGTTCGGAAGAACCTTTGCCGGAGCCTGAGGAAGAATGAAAATCACCATCGGGAATGATATAGTAGAAAATTCCAGGATCAGAGACTTGCTCGATAAACATGGAGAAAGATTTCTGAAAAGAGTATTTTCCGAAACTGAGATCGCTTATTGCTCCGGCAGAAAAGATCCAGTTCCTCATCTTAGCGGAAGATTCTGCGTGAAGGAAGCATTCATCAAGGCCATAGAACCCGGAGACAAGGTGATTCTCGATATGAGAGAAATCGAACTTTTCGGGAAAGATTTTGGAAAAAAAGAATTGGTACTTCACGGAAAATCGAAAGAATTGTTCCTCGAGAAAGGCTATAGCGGTGTTTCCGTATCCATCAGCCATGCGGAAAATTATTCCACTGCAGTTGTCGTTCTCTATAAGGAGTGAGCTAAATGGTCACCGAGTCTTTTAAACAAACTCTTAAATTGTACGACGAAGGTCTCGCACTGTACAAGAATAGAAAGTTCAAGGAAGCTTGGGAACTATTCAAAAAAGCAGTTGAGATCACTCCGAACGACGGGCCTTCTAAAAAATATATAGGACGCTGCGAAGCATTTATCGCGAATCCTCCTCCTGAAGATTGGGATGGGGTTTTCGAGATGAAAACGAAATAATCTGGTATCATGTCAAAAAAAGCCGCAACCGCATCCAAACCAAGCCGCACTGTAACCGAATTCGGGACTATCTCTACTGTTTTAGGAAGAGAAACCCATTTTTCAGGAATTCTGAACTTCAAAAAACCCTTGGAAATCTCAGGTGAATTCCAAGGAGAAATAGAATCCGAAGGATTTCTATTAGTCAGCGAAGGAGCAAAGGTCAGAGCCAATATCAAGGCCGGGACTGTAATCGTCGGTGGAGAGATCACTGGCAATGTGATCGCTACCCAAAGATTAGAAATGCTTCCTAGCGGAAAAGTAAACGGAAACATCAAGACTGCAAAGTTGCAAATCGCGGATGGAGTGATCTTCGAAGGCAACTGCGAAATGATCCTACCTAATAAGGATTGACCCTTCGGTCCAACCTGAAAAATTGGTATCTGCTAGCCCGAAACGACCTATGGACGGCGGAAAAGCGGCCAAAATCGCATTAGCCATCTTATTAGGAACCTTGGCCGGAGCCGTAGTCGGAGTAATCATCGACAACGTTTTTGGGGTCCATATCCTCTCCGTCTACCTCTTACAAGAACCGGTTCGGCTGGAACTTTACGTAATTAAAGTCGAAGCACAAGTTACCCCTGCAAGTCTCTTGGGACTTGTGGCGACATTGTTCTTCGTACTAAAAAAGGGGTAAACAGCTCATGTCAGTAATTTCCATGAAAAACCTTCTGGAAACCGGAGTTCACTTCGGTCACCAGACAAGAAAATGGAATCCGAAAATGGCTCCGTATGTCTTCACAGCAAGAAACGGAATCCATATCATCGACCTTCAAAAGACCGTTCAAAAAGCTAAAGAAGCTTATGACGCGTTGAAGAAGATTACTTCCGAAGGAAAAAAAGTCCTATTTGTAGGAACTAAAAAACAAGCGAGAGGAGCTATCGAAAGAGAAGCACTCCGTTGTAGCATGTTCTTCATCAATAACCGCTGGCCGGGCGGACTTTTAACTAACTGGAATACAGTTAAAAAATCCATCGCTCGTTTGAAAAAACTAGAGGGAATGGAAACAGACAATACCTTCGAAAAAGAAGTAAAAACTAAAAAAGAAGTTTTATCTCTTCGCAGAGAGTTGGACAAACTCCGCAAAACTCTGGGCGGGATCAAGGACATGACTAGCATTCCTGAAATTCTTTTCGTGATCGATCCTAAGAAAGAAGAGATCGCAGTAAAAGAAGCTCGTAAACTTGGTTTGAAAATTTTCGCAGTGGTTGATACTAACTGTGATCCTGAATTGATCGACTATCCAATCCCAGGTAATGATGACGCGATTCGCGCGATCTCCTTATTCCTCGAAACCATGTCTAACGCGGTAATCGAAGGAACAGGTGGAGTTGTTGAACAACCTCGCTTCAGCGAAGATCTTGATTCAGAAGCACTTGCTCTTGAATACCAAGGTGAATACGACGAAAGTGGTAAGTTCATTATGGACGAGGATCCGGTCGGAGCTAAGAAAGAAGATCCAGCGGCGGCGGCTCCTGCTCCAGCGGCTGAAGCTCCTGCAGCTATTGAAATTGATAAAGCCGAGTAAGAGGGAAGATCATGTCAGCATCTACTACCGACCTTATTAAGGAACTAAGAGACCGCACCGGTGCGGGATTGATGGATTGTAAAAAAGCTCTTCTAGAGAATAATAACGATCTAGACAAATCTGCAGATTGGTTGCGTGAAAAAGGGATCGCTAAGGCTTCTAAAAAAGCAGGACGCGTGACCAAAGAAGGAAGAAATATTTCCTATATCCACGGAGACGGAAAGATCGGAGTTCTACTCGAGCTTAACTCTGAGACTGACTTCGTTGCACGTAACGAGGCTTTCGAAGCTCTCGGAAAAGAGATATGTCTGCAAATCGCAGCTATGGCTCCACTATACGTAAGCGAAGAGCAAGTTCCTGCAGAAGATATCGAGCGTGAAACTAAGGTTTTGGAAGCTCAGTTAAAAGAAGAAGGTAAAAAACCAGAACAGATCGAAAAGATCATTCCGGGAAAAATCAAAAAGTATTACTCTGAAGTATGCCTTTTGAACCAAGCCTTCATCAAGGATAATACTAAGACCGTTGACGATCTGGTTAAGGAATCCATCGCGAAATTCGGTGAAAATATCATCGTAGCTCGTTTTGCTCGTTTCCAGGTAGGCGGCGCTTAAACCTTGGCGGAAGAAACTTCTAAGTATAAGCGGATCTTAATAAAACTCTCCGGTGAGGCACTTGCCGGAGAGGGAGAGTTTGGGATTGATAGTAATAAAGCCCATTCACTTGCAGAAGAGATCAAAGAAGTTCATTCTTTAGGAGTAGAGATTGCTCTGGTAGTCGGAGGGGGAAACTTGATCCGAGGAGCAAATCTCGCTAAGGTCGGAATGGACCAAGCAACCGCAGATTATATGGGGATGCTTGCTACCATCCAAAACGCATTGGCACTTCAAGATGCCTGCGAGAAAAAAGGACTCTACACTAGAGTTCAATCAGCAATCGATATTCATTCAATCGCAGAAAGTTACATTCGCCGCAGAGCGGTCCGACACTTGGAAAAGAAAAGGATCGTGATCTTTGCAGGTGGGATAGGTAACCCTTATTTTACTACTGATACTGCAGCAAGTTTAAGAGCGGTAGAAGTGGGATGCGAAGTAATCCTAAAAGCCACTAAGGTGGACGGGGTTTACGAAGCGGATCCTAAAAAAGATCCAAGCGCTAAAAGATATACTCATATCTCCTTTATGGAATCCATCAAACGTAGATTGAAAGTGATGGATTCTACTGCCCTCAGCCTCTGCATGGAAAACAATATGTCAATAATCGTATTTGACATTTTCAAGCGGGGCAATTTAAAAGATTTGGTTCTCGGGGACAAAAAAATAGGTACCCTGATTTCTAACTCGGAGGATATTCGGATCGATGGCGAATGAAGAAGTAATCAACGCAATGAAGTCCAAGATGGATAAAACCGTAGAACTCCTGAAAAAGGATTTTGCGGGAGTCCGGACGGGCAGGGCAAACCCTGCATTGATCGAAGATCTTAGGGTAGAATATTATGGAACTCCTACTCCCATCAATCAGTTGGGAAATATCTCTGCTCCTGAGCCTAGACTTCTGGTAGTTTCCCCTTATGATAAGGGAACTATGAAAGATATCGAAAAGGCAATCCAAGCTTCAGGACTAGGGCTACAACCTACGAACGACGGGGTTGTAATTCGTATCATCATTCCAGAACTTACGGGCGAAAGACGTAAAGAATTGGCAAAAGTGGTAAAATCCAAATCGGAAGAGAAGAAGGTCGCTGTCAGAAACATCCGCCGTGATGCGATGGAAGATCTTAAAAAACATTCCGAAGGAATTTCCCAAGACGAATTAAAAACTCTGCAAGACCAGGTGCAAAAAATTACGGATTCTTATATAGATAAAGTTTCCGCAATTACGGCTGAAAAAGAGAAAGAAATCACTACGGTCTAAGTTTGGCTTCTTCCAAAAAAAAAATCCCCCGTCACGTGGCGGTCATCATGGACGGGAACGGAAGATGGGCAACATCTAAAGGACTTTCCAGATCCGCAGGACATAGAGCAGGCGCAGACGCAATTGATCGTCTCATGGACTCCAGTTTAGAATTGGGTCTCGAAGTAGTTTCTCTTTATGCATTCTCCACAGAAAACTGGAAACGGCCTATTACAGAGATCAGATCTATATTCAATCTATTAGTAGAATTTATAGATTCCCGATTGGATAAGATCAACTCCAAAGGGATCAGAATATTACATTCAGGTTCTAGAAAAAAGCTAAGCTCTTTGGTTTTATCTAAAATCGATCATGCGGCGGAGATCACCCGCAAAAACCGCAAATTAACTGTGAACTTTTGTTTAAATTACGGGTCCCAGGAAGAGATTTTAAACGCGTTTTCCAGATTAGCGGAAGAAAGAAAGAAGAAGTCCATCTCCATCCAAAAACCGATCAGCACAAAAGAACTCGAAAAATATTTGTATACGTACCCCCTTCCGGCGGTAGATTTATTGATTAGAACTGCTGGGGAGAGGAGATTATCCAATTTCCTTCTATGGCAATCCGCCTATGCGGAGCTTTTTTTTACTGAAAATCTTTGGCCTGAATTCGGAGACAAGGATCTGAGAGAAGCGCTGGATTGGTTCCGGGGAAGGACCCGAAAATTCGGAGGTTTAGAGAATGGGTGAAACTACAAAAAGGATCCTTTCCGCGGCTGTGCTCGTAGCCTTATACCTGTTCATGATCTTTTACAGGGATTTTTATTATTTACAAACCCTGGTTATACTTCTGGTCGCAGGAGTGATAGGTCTGACAGAATTTTATAGGCTTTCTGATAGAGGCCAGGACGGAAGGCCCTTCAAGGGAACCGGGATATTCTTCTTTATTATAATATTATTAATTTATTATTTTAGATTCGTAGCTTCTCAGAATAAGTTCGAGCCGCCAATATTCTTCCAAACACATTTTAAACTGTTTGTACCTAGTTTTGATGCGGTAACCTTCTCCTTTGTATTACTTTTCTTATTCAGCTTCCTACTTCAAATTTTGAGAAGGCCACTGGATGGAGCAATTTTCTCTGTAAGTTCCACAATTTTGGGAGTAGTTTACGCGGCACTTCCGCTTGGACATTTACTTCTTCTTTTGGGAATGAACCAAGGTATCTATTATGTGTTCTTAGTTTCCGTCGCCACATTCATGACTGATGTGGGGGGATATTTCGGAGGACGTTGGTTCGGAAGAAATCCAGCAGGACTTGCAATTTCTCCTAAAAAAACCTGGGAAGGTTATGCTTCCGGGATCGTAGTAGCGATCGGTTCTGTATTCCTTCTTAATATCCTTTGGGAAAGAAGCACAGGAGTTGCACCATTAGTTTCAGGTGCAGAAGTATTTTTAACTTCTTTAATTTTATCTTTCGTAGGAATCATCGGGGACCTTTTGGAATCTGCAATGAAAAGGGACGCTAAGGTAAAAGATTCTGGGAATTTGATTCCTGGTCATGGTGGAATTTTGGATAGAGCTGATGCGTTACTTTTAACAGTTCCTATTCTATATTTTTATCTTCAGATCAAGGTTGCTCTGGGATTTCCGGTCTAACTAACAATATGAAAAGAGGCGTCTCTATACTGGGTGCCTCCGGATCGGTAGGGGAGTCTACTCTCAAAATACTCCGCCAATTTCCGGAAGAGTTTCGGCTAATATCCTTCAGCGTACATTCCAATTTGCAAAAAGCGGAATCTATCGCGAAAGAATTCCAACCGGATGTTCTATGTATTAGTTCCGACACTGCGGATAGAACAATACTCGGAAGCAAGATCGGAAATACTAAAGTATTATACGGATCTAAAAGTTTAGAAGAGATCGTTTCAGATCCGGAAATAGAAACCGTTGTCACAGCAGTTGTTGGTGCAAGTGGGATTCGTCCTACTATTGCTGCAATTCGCGCAGGCAAAAAAATTGGGATCGCAAACAAGGAAACCTTGGTAAGCTGCGGACCCTATATCAAAAGTTTATTAGAAAATTCTAAATCGTCTCTGGTCCCTGTTGACTCAGAACATAATGCACTCTTCCAACTTTTAGAAAATATGAAGAAGGACTCACTCGAAAGGATAGTCCTGACTGCTTCTGGCGGACCTTTTCGTAAACTTCCTGTCGAAGATCTTCCAAAAGTAACGATTGAACAGGCACTAAAACATCCTACATGGAATATGGGGCCTAAGATCACGATCGATTCCGCAGGAATGATCAATAAAGGATTAGAAGTCATAGAGGCTCATTTTCTTTTTGGGTTTTCTTATGATAAGATTGGCGTTGTTATTCATCCTCAAAGTGTTGCCCATGGTTTGGTCGAGACCAAGGACGGAGCAAGTTTTGTATATGCTTCTTATCCAGATATGATCTTTCCTGTGGCACATTCATTATATTATCCTAAAATAGTTCCTACAGTTTTAAAATCTCATCCTGCTACTTCTTGGGGAACTCTGGAATTTTTAGAACCTGATATGGAAAGATATCCAGGTTTGGCGTTGGCATATGAGGCTGGAAGAGCGGGAGGCACCGCTCCTTCTATCTTTAATGCTTCAAACGAAGTAGCCGTTGAATTATTCTTACAAGGTAAAATTCTTTTTACCGATATACCTTCTCTCATTCGAAATGTTTTGGAAAAAATCCCAAATTCATTTCCAAACGATTTAGAAGGATATGAAGAAGCGGATAGAAAGGCCAGAGAATTGGCCTTCCATTTCTCTAAAGATAAGGTAGAGCATTTATGTTAGCAGATATTTTAGGCATCGTATTCATGCTGGCTCTTTGTATATTTATACATGAGTTAGGTCATTTGATCATGGGTTGGGTTGTTGGTGTAAAGGCCAGGATCTTCTCTATTGGTTATGGAAAAGGGATTTGGAAAAAGAAAATTGGTGAGACCACTTTTCAAGTCACTGGAATCCCGTTAGGCGGTTATGTTCTATTCAAGGGAGACGAAGGTGGAGCCTTAAAAGGAGAGAAGGGAGAATTTTTATCCACTCCTCCTCTTAAAAGAATGATCCCAGTTTTTGGTGGGCCGTTATTCAATTTAATCCTCGGATTTTTTATCATCTTCGGTTTATATGCGATCGGTTATTCTCCTGCAGGAACTAAAATTTACATAGAACCTGCGATAAATGAATATTCTTCAGGATACCAAGCAGGTTTAAGAAGTGGGGACAAGATTGTTTCCGTAAATGGGACCAAAACAGAATCCAAATATGAATTATTGTCCGAGCTTGGACTTGCTCGTGGAAAAAATATCCAACTCAAAGTTGAAAGAGAAGGAAAAGAATTAGAATTTCATTTTTCTGATCCTCAGATCGGAGTCGACTTTGCAGGAGAAAGACTCGTACAAGTGGATTTCGGATACGGATCCACACTCAGTCATTGGTTCTTGAAAAAACTTTCTTTCTTGGACCCAAATGGAGAAGCAGCGGAATATAGAAAACAAAGAGAAAGAAAGGCTGCATTAGATCCAAAACTTTCTCCGCGTGAACTAGCTTTACAAGAAGCAAGACTGAACAAAGAAGCAATTGAATCCAGAGCCTTGGATTATCTGAACGATGGAGATAGGATCTTATCCGTAAACGGGATAGAAGTTCATACTGTTCCGGAATTACAGAAAACTCTTGGAAAATTCCAAAACGAAAAAGTAAAATTGGAAGTGGACCGTAAAACGTATCCACTACTCAATCCATGGACTCGCGAAAAAGCAGAAGTGGAAATGATACCTCTTGGAGCATTCGTTGTAGAATTAAAAGATGTTCGAGACAGAAAATATCCTGATATACCAATCAGCACAATCAGTCTCAGAAGTCATGATCCTGAAATTAAACTCAAACTTCTAAGCTTGAAGATAGATGGTAAGTCTTTTGCAGATATAGAAGATTTCAAAAAAACAGTCCAATCTCAAATCGGTAAAAGAGTTCAGTTAGAAGTCCAAGGTCAGGTCTGGGACACAACACTCGGATTCTATCAAATCGGTCTTTTAGGTTTTACTGCTAAGATGCATGTAAAAGAGGAAAGTATGGACCGAAAACTTTCCTTCGGCGAAGCATTTTTACAATCCGGCAAAGACGTAGGAAAGATGATCAGCGATAACCTGAGAGGACTCGGGATGATCTTTTCCGGAAGATTGAAGGTAAAAGACAGTGTTTCCGGCCCAGTGGGACTTGCTAAAGTTTCTGTTCAATTCTTAGAAGACGGTTTTTATTCTTACTTTCAGTTCGTGGCATTTATTTCGATCGCCTTAATGATAATGAATTTACTTCCGATTCCTGTAGCCGACGGTGGACATATCGTTTTTTTCACATACGAGGCGATTGCCGGTAGACCTTTGCCGATGGCTGTTCAAGAACAGGTTTTGAGATTAGGATTCTTCTTCCTTTTATCCTTAGGCCTCTATGTGACTTATCACGATTTCTTAAGATAATCGAGAGTCATGAGAGCATCTAAATATTTAGTACCTACGGAAAAAGAAAATCCTTCGGACGCGGTAGTCGCTTCCCATAGGCTGATGATACGAGCTGGCCTGGTCAGAAAATCAGGTTCAGGGTTTTATTTTTTCCTACCATTAGGACTTCGCATTCTTAAAAAAATTGAGAATATAGTCCGTGAAGAAATGGACTCAACCGGCGCATTGGAATTCGAACTTCCGATCATGACACCTTCCGAGTTTTGGGAACAATCAGGAAGATGGAGTGTTATGGGTCCGGAGATGATGAGAGTAAAAGATCGTCATGACCAATGGTATGCACTTGGCCCCACTCATGAAGAATCTTTTTCTTATTTAGTAAAACCTTTACTGAAATCATATAAGGATCTGCCAATTAATGTATATCAGATCCACACCAAGTTCAGAGATGAGATCCGCCCTAGATTCGGAGTAATCCGTTCTAGAGAGTTCATTATGAAAGATGCATATTCATATCATTTGGATGAGGCTTCTTTGGATGCAACTTATCAGGATATGAGAACTGCTTATCGCAAAATTTTCCAACGTTGCGGTTTGAAAACTATTCCTGTCCAGGCAGATTCTGGAACTATGGGTGGTTCCGCTTCCGAAGAATTTATGGTAGTTTCTCCTATTGGAGAAGAGACACTTCTTCTTTGCGGAGACTGCGGTTATAATTCTAATAGCGAAAAAACTCCTTTTATTGCAAAGGTTGAAGATTCTCCAAAGGGTCCTAAGGACAAAAAGGAAGTGGCGACTCCAGGCAAAAAGTCTATCGAAGATGTTGCTTCTTTCTTAAATGTTCGCCCTCAAGATACTATCAAGGCGGTTGCTTTTCATAACGGAAAAGAGAAACTGTTGGTATTCCTACGTGGAGATTTAGAATTAAATGAACACAAACTTAAGTCTTATTTAAAATGGTCTGACCTGGACATGATCCCGGAACCAGAATTAAAAAGTTCTAATTTAGTTCCTGGGTTTATCGGTCCTTCCGATGTGGGTGCTGGGTTTAAAGTGATTTTAGATTCTTCTATCCAGAAAGACGGAGCTTATGTGGTCGGTGGAGGAAAAGAAGATTTCCATATCCAAGGATATGTTCCTTCTTCCGAGATCAAAATTCCATACGAAACTGCAGATGTGGCTTTAGCAAGAGAAGGGGACCCTTGTCCTACCTGTGCAAAAACCTTAAAAGCAGAGAAGGGAATAGAAGTAGGTCATATCTTCAAACTTGGAGATAAATATACCAAGTCTTTCCAGATCCAAGTATTGGATCAACAAGGTAAGGCAAAAACTCTTACCATGGGATGTTATGGTATTGGTGTAAATCGCACCATGGCAACAGTTATAGAACAATGTAATGATGATAAGGGTATTTACTGGCCAATCAGTATTGCACCTTTCGAGATCGGCCTTGTGACCCTCACGAAGGGAGAAGAGCAAGACGCAAAAGCATTAGAATTTTACGAAAATCTAAAGAATGAAGGTTTTGAGGTTTTCTGGGACGAAAGAGATCTCGGACCTGGATTTAAATTCAAGGATTCTGAACTGATCGGTTTCCCGATCAGGATCACTGTTGGTAAAAAGTTTTTCGAATCTGGAGAAATTTCCATCTATAATCGCAAGCTCGATAAGGATGAAACTTTCAAATTTACGGACTTTGATGATCTGAATACAAGAGTAGAAAATTTACGTCAGGAATTATACCAGGAGTTGTTGGGAGATTAATCCCTTCAAAAACTGTCATGGCTAAAGAACGCAGCTTCACTGAAAAAGAAGGTTACTTCGGAGATTTTGGAGGAAGATATTCCCCTGAAATTCTGACCGAAGCATTGATCGAGTTGGAAAATACTTACAATAAACTCCGTAAGGATAAAAAATTCCAAAAGGATCTGGAGTTTTATAGAAGGAATTATATCGGAAGACCTTCTCCTCTGACTTATGCAGAGAAACTTACCAAGGCCTGGGGTGGCGCTAAGATTTGGCTAAAGCGCGAAGATCTGAATCATACAGGCGCTCATAAGATCAATAATACGATCGGCCAGGCGCTTATTGCAAAAGCAATGGGCAAACGTAGGATCATTGCAGAAACAGGGGCGGGCCAACATGGTGTGGCAACTGCAACAGTAGGTGCATTATTCGAATTTGAAACTGCTATCTTTATGGGAGAAGAAGATCTCCGTCGCCAAAAATTGAATGCGATCCGTATGCAGATGCTTGGCGCAAAAGTGATTGGAGTTTCTTCTGGAACCGCAACTTTAAAAGACGCGACCTCTGAAGCGATGAGAGATTGGGCATTAAATGTTTCTAATACTCATTATATAGTAGGTTCTGTGATTGGGCCTCACCCATTTCCAACTATCGTTCGTGATTTTCAAAAAGTTGTGGGCGATGAATCTAAAAAGCAGTTCAAAAAAGAAAACGATAAACTTCCTGATGCTGTCGTTGCTTGTGTAGGTGGCGGCTCCAATGCAATGGGAATGTATTATGCATTTCTAAATGATAAAAAAGTAAAACTATACGGAGTGGAAGCTGGTGGGAGGGGATCTTCTCCTGGAGAACATTCTGCTACAATGCTTTTTGGTAAGACTGGATTTTTACATGGAACCAAAACTTTGGTGATCCAAGATGATGGTGGCCAAGTAGTTCCTGCACACTCTGTTTCAGCTGGATTGGATTATCCTGGTGTTGGGCCAGAACATGCTTATCTACATTCTTCCGGAAGAGTAAAATACGAAACTGTTTCCGACCAGGGAGCCTTGGACGCATTCATGGAAGTATGTAGGATAGAAGGTATCATTCCTGCATTAGAAACTGCTCATGCTTTCCGATTTGCCAAAGATCTTGCAAAAGAACTCGGAAAGAAAAAAGACATTCTGATCTGTCTTTCTGGAAGAGGAGACAAGGACGTGGCAGAAGTAGCAAGACTTGTTGGTCTTTCTCAAGGAGATTTGATTTGAGCGCAATTAAGAGCGTTTTTTCAGATTCAAAAAGCGCATTCATTCCTTATATTTCTTTAGGAGATCCAAACTACGAACTATGTGTAGATTGGGCGGATGCTCTTATCAGAGGTGGCGCTGATATTTTAGAACTTGGGATCCCATTTTCAGATCCAGTTGCTGATGGACCAGTAATACAAAAAGCATTCAAACGTGCTCTTGCAAATCCATTCTCCATGGATACAATTTTGGAAACTACTGAGAAGATACATTCTTTACATCCTCATATTCCTCTAGTGTATCTAACGTATTTTAATCCTATCTTTCATTACGGTTTTGAAAGGTTTGCGGAGAAGGCAAAAATCGCAGGTATCCAAGGTATGATCATCCCCGATCTTCCATATGATACCCCTGAGACTGATGAGTTATTTAAGTCCTTGAAAAGAAGAGGAGTGGATCTGATCCATCTGGTAACTCCAGCGACTCCTTTAAATCGTATGAAAGGAATTAGAGATTTTGCTTCTGGATTTATTTATTACGTAACTTCTTACGGAGTAACTGGAGAAAGAAAATCCATCTCTGCAGATCTAGAAGATAGGATCAAAACTACTAAGGAAGTTTTTTCCCTCCCTGTGAGTGCTGGATTTGGGATTTCGGCTCCAGATCAGGCAAAGGAAATTTCTGGGTACGCTGACGGGATCATCATTGGTTCCGCCGTACAAAGGATTATAGAAGAGAATGGTTCTAATCCTAGCCTTTGTAGAAAAAAACTGGAAGAATACGCACAATCGATTTCTGGTTCTTTGAGAGGAAAAAACCTCTAAAACTCTTTTTCATAGTCGATATTTTCTTTCCTGAATTGGGAAGAAAATTGACGAAACCGTCCCGGTAGAGAGAATCTTCCGGATCGGAGGAAAGAATGAGCGAGTCCAAATCAGCCCAGAAATTTACCTTAGTGGATATTATTTTCGGGGTCACTACATCCCTCGGGATCCTGGCACATTTTTATTACGCGTTTTTTTCCGAAGCGGAATATTCACTTCAACTTCTACTATTAGGCGCACTTTTTGTATTTTCTTCCTCTTACTTTTTTTATAAAGCCATCACCAAGGTAGCCAAAAATCCTCAGCTAGTAGGAAGTCTTTGGTTAGCGATCGTAGTATCCTTAGTTTGGTTTGATCTATACGTTGCATTCACTCCAGTTTCCGAATTAGAAGAAAATTCGATCTCTTGGAGATTTAACGTTCTTCGTAACCAAACTGACGCAAGAGTGGAGAAGGAATCAGATAAGGGAGATCTGGAACAGATCCAATTGAAACCCCCTGAAAAAGCAAGAAGGGACATCAATATTATCGGGATCACTACTAAAACTTTAGATCAGTTGGGTGGTGTATGGCCTCTTCCTTGGAAATATTACGCAAAGATAATAGATAAGTTTTCTTCTTCTACCAACCATCTTATGTTCGACGTGTTCTTCCTGGACTATAAGCCAGGACAAACTGATGAAATGGCTAAAGCTGTTGCTGGAAACCCAAGGGTAATGTTTGACTATCCGATGGAAACCAGTTTGGAATCCAAGAGCACAATCATCAATCTCGAGAAAAGAACTGAAATTCTTCGCAAATTTAAATTAGAGAATGTAAAGGACGAACAAACAGGACTTTCCTGGTTGAAATTCCCACAAGCTCCTATCGAGCCAATTGCCGAAAAATCTTCTGGTTTAGGATTCGCGAATATTAAAAAAGATGAATCCGGTCTGAACCGTAAAATGCCTATCGTTGCAAAGATCTTAGGATCAGGTGCAGGTAGAGCGGACGAATATTATCCTTCTATCGATCTTGTAATCGCTTGTAATTATTACGGAGTGGATGTCAAAAAAGATGTAGAAGTGGTCATGGGCGAATATGTGAAGATCAAAAATATTCCTCAAAAGAATATTAGCTACTTCGACCGCAAAACTTTGAAAATGGTCACTGAAGATATCATGGCCAAGCCGAATAATACTCGTGAGGTCACCATTCCGATCGACGAGTACGGCCAAATGGAGATCAACTTCCCAGGTGGATTATATTCTTATAATACTACAGAATTTTTTGAAGTTTCGGAAGGTTGGGATAACGAAACTGCTACCCAGGTAAATAATAATATCTTCTTAGTAGCGATGTTCTATGCTACAGGAAGAGGAGCTGCAAAAGATACTCACTTGTCTCCATTCGGAGATATGTCTGGGATCGAACACCACGCACACGCTATCAATACGATCTTGAACCAGGACTTTCTCTGGGACATGCCATTGGCAGGAAACTTCCTGATCTTCTTCTCCATGGCGTTTATCGTAGGATTGATCTTACCTAGAATGAAAACCTCTTGGGGATTTTTATTCATCATAGGCATCGCGCTATTATATAGCATTGTCACATTATACGATTTCTCTGAATTCAATATAGTTCACGTATTCCCTGCTGTGATTATGGAGCAATTTTTCATATTCGTGGGGATCATAGTTTATAAGATCTTAACGGAAGAAGAGAACGTAAAATATATCCGCACCACATTCTCCAAATTCGTTTCAAAAGACGTTGTGGACGAACTTCTTAAGAATCCGGAAAACCTAAACTTGGGAGGATCCAAGAAGGACATTACCATTTTCTTCTCGGATATCCGCGGATTTACCACCATGTCTGAAAAAATGGGTCCGGAAGAACTGGTCCAATTCCTAAATCAGTACCTTTCGGAAATGACCGAGATCATTATCGAGTTCAAGGGAACGATTGATAAATACATGGGGGATGCGATCATGGCTTTCTGGGGGGCTCCGGTTCCTCTAGAAGACCATGCTTACTACGCTTGCGCGGCTTCTCTCGCTCAGATGAGAAGACTCGCAGTCCTGAAGGAAGAATGGAAAGCAAGAGATCTTCCTGTGATGGACATTGGTATCGGATTAAATTCCGGACCTGCTGTCGTGGGGAATATGGGAAGTTCTCACCGGATGGACTATACTTGTATGGGAGATACCATTAACTTGGGATCTCGTCTGGAAGGATCCAACAAGGAATATGCCACAAATATTATTATTTCGGAATATACATACGAAAAGGTCAAGGACCGTATAATCGCCAGAGAACTGGACCTAGTCAAGGTAAAGGGTAAAACCAAACCTGTCCGGATCTATGAACTGATCGACTTAGTGAACGAAGAAGACCTAAAACTTCTGAGGAGACCTTTGCATTCAGTAGAGCAGTCCCGATGACCGTCAAAGACGGAATACATGCAACAGGAAGATTCGTTATTGAACGGGATCCGCCTTCCGGCGGATCTCAGAAAATTGCCTCTCGAGGAACTGCCTAAACTCTGTTCCGAGATCCGAAATTATATCATTGATACTCTCTCCGGGATCGGAGGGCATTTCGCAAGTAACCTGGGAGTTGTTGAACTCACAGTCGCTTTACATTACGTTTTTGATACTCCAAAAGATAGACTGATCTGGGATGTAGGACATCAAACATATCCTCATAAGATCCTGACAGGCAGAAAAGAAAAACTTTCTACAGTTCGTAAATTCAAAGGACTTTCAGGATTTCCTAAAAGAGAAGAATCAGTTTACGATCTATATAATACAGGTCACGCGGGCACTTCTATCTCCCAAGCCCTGGGAGAAGCTGTAGCAAGAGATCTGACAGGAAAAGATTACTCAGTCGCAGCAATTATCGGAGATGCATCCATCGCTACCGGAATGGCCTTGGAAGCTATGAACCATGCTGGTCATCTTAAAAAAGATCTGTTAGTTGTTCTGAACGACAATTATATGTCTATCTCTAAGAACGTTGGATCTATCTCCAATTATCTGAATAATATTATCAGCTCTCATTTTTATCTGAATTGGAAAAGGGTATTTTATACTTTTCTAAAATGGCTTCCGATTGTTGGACCTGCTATGGAGAGCTTTTTCAAAAGAGTAGAAAAAGGATTCAAAGACGTTTTCACTCCTGGCGGTCTATTCGAGGATTTAGGTTTTATTTATATAGGACCTGAAGACGGTCACGATGTGGTCCGTCTAGTTAAGATGCTCAAAAAGATCAAAACAATGAAAGGACCTGTACTTTTCCATACAATCACCCAAAAAGGAAAAGGTTACGTTCCCGCAGAGAAAGACCCGATCAAATACCATGGAGTAACACCATTCCGCAAGGAAGATGGGGCCATGGATTCAGGCGATTCTTCTAAAATTTCTTATTCTAAGATCGTAGGTAAGGTGCTTTCCGATCTAACCGAAAAAAATCCAAGAATCGCGGCAATCACACCGGCAATGATAGAAGGTTCCGGGCTCGGAGAATATGTTTCTAAATTCCCGGACCATGTGTACGACGTGGGTATCGCAGAACAACATTCTGTTGCTTTTGCGGGAGCTATGACGAATGGGGATGTAATCCCTTATATGTGTATATATTCTACCTTTTTGACCAGAGGGATGGACCAATTAGTAGAAGATGTTTCTCTAATGAATCTACCTGTTCGATTCGTGATAGATAGGGCAGGTTGTGTTGGGCCGGATGGAGAGACTCACCAAGGATTATTCGATCTAAGTTACCTTCTATCCTTACCAAATATGGATGTGTTTGTGCCTTCTTCCGGACAGGATCTGGTGGATTCACTTAAATACATGGAGAATTACGATAAGTCTCCGATTGCGATCCGATTCCCTAAGGCGAGTGTAGAACTTTCTGGTCTAAATTTTGGAGCGGAGAAGGATCTAAAACCTGGAAGTTTTAGAGTGCTGCAAAGAGGAACGGATATCGCTCTTCTTTCCATTGGATCCATGTTAGAAGAAGCTAAAAAAGCGACTACCTTGCTGGAACAAGAGGGATATTCAGTTACATTGATTGACCTGGTATGGCTTCGACCTTTAGGGAAAGAGGCTTTGGACGAAGAACTTTCTCATGTACGTCATTTTGCGATCCTGGATGAGAGTTATCTAGACGGAGGAGCTTCAGGTTATCTTCTGAACCGGATTTCTCCAGAGTATTTGGGACGTTTTATCAAAACATTCGCTTTCCCATCTGAGGTAATCCATCACGGGGAAAGAAAGGAAATTTTCACCGAGTACGGTTTGGATGCTCAGAGTATCTCCAAGTTTCTTCGGGAAAATGTAAAGAAGGAAGTCCTACACGGAAAACGGAATTAAGCTATTTCAAGAGGCGTCCGAAAATAAAAATAAAAACGGGTAGATAATTGGAAAACCTGACGCCTGAAGACAAGCTAGAAGCATCTAAATTTTTTTACAGAACCGGCGATTTGGATCGTGCGGAATTCCTACTAAAATCATCTTTAGAAGATACCGAAAGCCATGAGACCTACTTTTTTCTGGGTCTAATCGAAAACCAAAGAAGCAATTGGCAAAAAGGCCTGTACTATTTCTACCGCTCCGTAGAAGTGAATTCCGAATATGGGAATCCTTGCAACGAGATCGGGATTCTTCTTCTTCGTATGGGAAGAGAAAGAGAATCCGTTTTCTGGCTGAAAAAATCACTTCGTTGCACTTTAAACGACGCACCTCATATTTCTCTTTTCAATCTGGCCACACTTTACAAGATCTGGAATCGCCCAGAAAGATCTTTGCAATATTTGCATAAGGCAATCGTAATGAAGCCCGATTTTGAAGAAGCAAAACGCCTGAGAGAAGAATTGAACTCGGCTATCTAAGATGTCTAACGAATCAATTACTATTCGCCCTGCCAGGCCGGAAGATGCGGCCGCTGCTGTTCCTTTGATCTATAGTTCCGGGCCTGCTGCTTGGGACTATGTGTTCAATGAAGGGAAAATTTCCTCTCAGGATTTTTTGATCAAATCTTTCCAAGGAACCAAGAATACATTCAGTTATAAGAATCATTATTTGGCTGAGAAGAAGGGCGAAGTAGTCGGAAGTATAGTTATATTCCGTTCTGAGAACTTCTTCTTTCAAAATGCCGCTACTGCTGGGAATATTTTCAGAATTTATGGAATCAAAGCACCTAAGGTTGCGGTCCGCGGATTAAGTATGGAAGGGATGATCCAACCTCCTAAATCAGGCAGATTATACTTGGGCCATATCGCTGTTCCGGGGAAAGAAAGAAGGCAAGGAATAGCGGAGAAGCTGATCCGATTTGCTATTTCGACTTATCCGGGTTACGACAAAATTTCTTTGGATGTTTCACAAGAGAATCCAAATGCACAAGGTTTATATAAAAAATTGGGATTTGAGATCATTGAATCCAGGAATTTTTCCGGACCTAAAGGTTTAGTTCCTAACCACTATTATATGGAAGCAAATCGCTCCTCTTTCTAAAACTTTTTATCCTTTCCCGATCTATAAACTGGAACGACAAATTGTCGCTTTCATAATATACTTTTCTTCCTAACTTATTCTGTAGGGAGAAAAGAATGGAATTTGCTCCGGAGATGTTGGAATACGCAAATCTGATTTCCTCTAAGGGACTCACAGGTTTTACCCAGGGAAGTATCCAGGAAAGAAGAGATGGTTATTCAGCAATCGGGGAACTTTTGGGAGAAGGTCCGCTCGTGCGGGAAATCCTGGACATTTCTATCCCTTCCAAAAGTGGAAATGTATTCATAAAAAATTATATTCCAAAAACGGAACCTAAATCCAAAATTCTCTACTTTCATGGTGGGGGATGGGTCGTAGGAAGATTAAAAGATTTCGATCCGTTCGCACGTAAACTTGCAGAGATCACCTCAAGCATTGTATCTTTAGTAGATTATAAATTAGCTCCAGAGTTCCCATTTCCTGCACCTTTGGAAGATGCATATTCTTCCTTAGAATGGATCTCTTCTCAAAATGAGAATATCTGGAAAAATCTTCCTTTGGTTGTGGCAGGTGATAGTGCCGGAGGAAATTTAGCCGCTTCTACCATTCTAAGAGCTAAAGAAACATTCGGCCCGAAGATTGATCTGCAAATTCTGATCTATCCAGTTACGGAAGCGATCTGTGATACGAATTCTTATAAAGAATTCGAATTAGGTCCTGGTCTTACTAAAAAAGATATGGAATGGTTTATTTCTCAATATCTTCCTGATCGCCACACAAGATCTGATCCGAAAGCTTCTCCTTTATATCAAACTGATTGGAAGGATCTTCCTCCTGCGATTGTATTTATAGCTGACATCGATCCTCTTAGAGATGATGGAAAACTATATGCAGAAAAATTAAAGGAAGCAGGAGTTTCCGTTTTGTTCAAAGAGTTCAAGGGTTATACACATGGATTTTTTACAAAAGTAAATCTTCTCAAAGCTCCTGAAGAAGGACTAAAAATGATCTCAGAAGAAATGGATCGTGTTTTTAAAAGAAAAGAGGTTTATCTTTAAAAAATGAAAAGTGTTAGATTAGTAGAATTCGGATCCTCTTTACAATGGGAAGAAAAACAAGATCCAGAACCAAAAGATTCTGAAGTATTATTAGAAGTGATCTCTTGTGGGGTCTGTCATTCGGATCTTCATTTAAGAGATGGTTATTATAAAATTGGCGGAGAAGAAAAACTATTCGTAAAAGACAGAGGTGTTAAACTTCCTCTGACTCCCGGTCATGAAGTTGTAGGAAGGATCTTAAAAATCGGATCTAAGGTTAGTTCTGTTTCTGTTGGAGAAACAAAATTAGTATATCCCTGGATCGGTTGTGGAACCTGCGAAGAATGTGAATCCGGAAATCCTCAACTTTGCTCTGCTCCTAAATCTTTAGGTATTTACCAAGATGGAGGTTATTCGGATAGGATCTTAGTTCCGGATGAAAAATGGCTTTTAGATATTTATGATCTTTCTCCTGAGTATGCTTGTTCTTATGCATGTGCAGGACTTACTGCCTATGGAGCTTTGAAAAAAGCACTTCCGCTAAAAAAATCAGATTCTTTGGTGATCATAGGAGCAGGGGGACTTGGGATGTTTGCATCTCAATTGGTCCCACTTCTTACGGAGGCAAAAGTGATTTTTTTAGATCTGGATGAGTCTCGTTTGGAAAAACTTAAAGAGATTGGGTTTTATACTGTTCCTTCTTCTCATCCTGATCCAGCGTCTGAAGTAAAAAAGATCTCGGGCCCACTTGGAGTGTCCGCCGTAATCGATTTTGTGAATAATAGTGCCACTTCTTCCTTGGGATTTTCTCTTTTGAAAAAGAATGGGACTCTGATCGGTGTTGGACTTTTTGGTGGAGAATTAAAAATCCCTACTCCTATTCTTTCTCTCAGAAGTTTAACAATTCGAGGAAGTTATACTGGTTCTCCAGGAGAGTTAAAGGAACTTCTGAGACTTGTCTCCGAGAAAAAAATACGTCCTGTTCCGGTTCAGATCAGGAATTTAAGAGAAGCGGATTCTGCTTTGAATGATCTATCTTCTGGGAAAGTATTGGGAAGGTTGGTATTGTCCGGAAAATCAGCCTGATCTATTTCTGAAATTCTTTAGGAAGAGAAACATTTGGATTTTCTCCAGTTTCTAAGATTGGGATCTCTTTATTTTGAATTACCAATTTTAGTCCATCTTTAGATTCAGAAAAATATTCACTTAATATAGAAGAAACATTTCTGGCTATCTTATACTTTAGAAAAAGATGATCCTTTTTCCGAGCGAATAATTCGCCTTCGGAGTCTGCTGCGATCTGTAAAGAGAAGAGTGGCAATTCTTCTCCTGAATCGCTTAAAAAATAAAATTCTCCATCCTTCTCCCAAAACCTTATAAGGTTTAAAGGATAACCGAATAATTCCAAATAACCGTTTTCTGAAAATTCTCCGTACTGATTATCTATATAGATCCCGTCTTCTGCTTCTTTTAGATTTTTGCGGAAATATTCTAGAATATCTTTTTGTTCGATCTTGGCCTCTCTAAAGATCCAATCTCCGTTAGGCAAAACCTTGATTTCACTATCTAGACGTCTTGCCATTATTCTTCTTCCCTTTCTCTGTAACGGAATGCGACTCCTTCTATAACTTTTGCGTCCTTTACAATCTCGGCCATACTTGTAGTATAACCTTCAGTAGTGCCTGTTTGAAAAATGGTAGGAGGAACAGGGACCATTCCAACATTTGCGAGGTACATTCCGTCCATACCTCTGTCAAAAAGTTCTTTCTTAATCTTTTCGTAATAGAATTTTTCTATCCTTCCATCTCCGAAGTTCCTAACGATCACTCTTCCGTATGTTTTGTAATTTCTGCGCTTAGGGGGCTGTTTCAAGATCTCTATTTGCTCCCAACCAGGTTTATGAGAAGCGAGCACAGTTTCCTTTTGGACTCCTTCCTGGATAAATTCCACAGAAAAGCAGGAAGCCAAGGTCAGGCAAGACAGCGTTAGGATTCCCTTCCGAAACTGAACATTTATTCCGGTCCTAAAGCTGGTTAAAATGGGTAGAATAGCCATTCCACCCCATTCAAGGAGCGCACATTCCGGGGACAAGCGGTTTTTTTGCATAGCCAAAAGGGGCTTTTCAGACTTGGATTTTTTTTATATACTCTTCCCGGATACCCGGTAAATTCTCGCGAAATTCGGAACCTCGTTTAAGCTGGTTCCTCCGGGCCACCGAAACCTCGTATGGAAGATATAGATCTCAAAAAACGCGCGAGAGAAAACGTTTTAAAAATAGGGTATTGTACTCTGGACGAGCTGGAAGAGAAGGTGAAAGCCTTCCGAGTGATGAACCAGAACGCCGCCAAGAAAAGATACCTTATTACTAGAGAACCTATCTCCGATTCCTCCGGAAAAATTTTAGTTCCGAAAGCAGCAGAGATAGATATCTCCACTGCAAAATTACTTAGACGTCATTTTAAGCCAACCAGCGAATTCAAAACTTTCCAACCTGACGAAGGTATAGTTATCATCTCCGATATGACTTCCGCCGAAGGTGTTTCTTTCACAATGGACATTGTTACTCAGATCATGAACTTGGGTGGCGGTGCTTACGAAGGATTTATAGACCGAGTTGATAGTTTTGGGGACTTTATCAATCTTCTCAAAAAGTCATTATTTCCGCGTCTCATCATCATCGGCTATATGCCTCAAGATAAGATCCAAGGCGAGTTATTGAACTTCGTTCGAGTGAAACGAGTAGATAATTATCTAAGAGCCATGGAGCTTACTCACACTGCATTCAAACCTCAGGCTTATTTTCCCAAGATCCGCCAAATCGAAATTTCCCAAGAAGATCCAAAATCTTGGGGACGTTTTGTCGTAGAGATCGTAAGAGAATATACTCGCCCTTATCTATTAGAAGAAGTTTAATTTTATATTTAACTTGTAACTTTTATTGTTTCAAGTAGTCTAAAAATATAAATCTAATGTAACACCGATATAGGTTTAAGGATCCAAATGAGCGCACTTTCCGAAACAGTACTCGTGACCGGAGCTTCCGGCCATCTAGGAAAAATTGTCCTAGAAGAATTATTAAAAAAAGGTCATAATAAGATCATCGCTACAACTCGTAAGCCGGAAAGTTTAGAGGACTTTGCGAAAAGAGGAGTTACAGTAAGAAAGGCAAGTTTTGACGAACCCGCAAGTCTTGTCACAGCATTCCAAGGCGCAGATAGGATCTTGATCATTAGTACTGATAATATAGGAAGCAGGATCCCTGGACATAGCGCCGCAATTGACGCAGCAGTTAAAGTAGGAGCAAAACGAATTCTTTATACTTCTCTTACAAAAGCAGACGAAATTCCAGTTACATTCGCTTTCGAGCACGAAGAAACAGAGGAAAAGATCAAACAAAGTGGCCTTGCATACACAATCCTTCGCAATAATATGTATTCAGATTATTTAATACCTAAATTGCAACATGCAATTGCAAGCGGTTCCATTTACGGTTCCGGTGGAGATGGGGCTTGTGCTTACGTCTCCAGAATCGATTGTGCTAAGGCGGCAGCTGCAGCTTTACTTTCTACAGAATCAGGAAATAAAATTTTAGAGATTAGTGGGCCAAAGGCTTGGACTTATGCAGAACTTGCAAAATTCACTTCCGAACTGGTGAACATAAGGATCTCGTATGTGGACCTTCCTGCAGAAGAATATTCTAAAGCTTTGGTAGGAGCTGGCGTTCCAAAACCAATGGCAGATGCTTTGGCTTCTTTTGATGTGTCTATACGAGAAGGTTATTTGAAAGAAGTGAACTCGTCTGCAAAAGATCTTATTGGGGAAACACTTCAAGACGTAACGGCATTACTGAAAGATAATAAATCTGCTTTGATTTCGTAGTCACGATGGCGAATGCCCGGGCTGTAGTTGCCCGGTCTTCGCGAAGCGAGGAATCGACCAGCAATTATACTCGGTAGAATTCCATATTCTCCCGAAGTTGATCCGGAAGGCTTCCTAACGCGTTTATATATTTTTTGTATCTGTTTTCTAACTCTGTAAATTTACGAGTGCGAATGTTTACAAATCTGTTATTGATCTCACCGAAAGCAGGCATTTTGGCGACCTTCTCTCGGATCGTTCTTGCGAAAGGAATATGGCGATAGAAAATTCCACGGACCACGCGGTTCAGTCTTTGCACACCCTCCGCTTCGTATTTGATCCAAAGCTGGTAATCATTTGCAAAAATATCTCTTTCGTTCCGGAAACGTTTGAATTCTGCTGCTAACTTTTCTTTGATCTCTATGGAAAGGTCTTTGTTCTTTTTATAGAACTGAACATAGTCCATATAATCAGCAGTGATCGATGGATTTCCTACGTTATTCCATTCAGGCCCTAAGATCGTTTTACAAAGTTCCCAACGGAACGCTGCAAATGCATCTATCAAAAGAGATTTAAGATCTCCTTGCACAAAAATAGGAAGAACGATCCTACCTCTACTTTCTTTAGAACCAGAACCCCTGTGGATGGAGAGTTCCTGCCACATCATGATCTTGCTACCTATAGAAGGAACAATTACGAAATCAGGAATGATAGCTCTTTGAATGAATTCCTTATTGATCCCCATCTCAGGGTTATTATAGATCACCTCTCTGTTGAACACAGAGAAGTCGACTGCCATGATATCATGGATCGTATCTGTAAGCATTTTTTTGGTAACGTATGCTTTACCAAGAGGGATCTGAGAATGATATTTGGTTAAGATTGGGAGATAAGTCGCCAAGGAACCTGTAGTGAGTCGAACGTTCGCCTCATACATTGCACCAAATTCGAATTTTAATCTTGCTTCCGGATTATCTATATCTGGAGGAAGATCCGATTCTTTTTTGAAAACAGCATTTCGGTTGTCCATCTTGACTTTGTCGAAGAAGTTCTGGCCGAGTTCATCTAAGGAAGTAGGGCATTCCCTTTTGTAAATTTTTTCCAACCATTCTGTTCCATAATGGATCGGAATATCGGAAACAGAAGTGATCGCGTCCTTGAATGTGGACATGAACACTAACTGAGAATCATCCAGCATCGTTTCATCGAAGAAACCGTATTTTAACATCAGGTCTACAGGTTTAGGAACATTCTTACCTGAGTTGACGTATTTTTGGAAACATGCTGCGTAAATATCAAAGTAGGTTTTTGTAATAGACCTTCTTAATTTACGAGTGTCATTGTCCGAATCTAATGGGTTCTTTAAGGACTTGAGCTTTACCATCATCGCGGAAAACTCTTTGATTGCGTCCCCACCTAAACCGGAGAATTGAATGATACTAGATGCAGAATTTGCCAATTCTTTTCGGATTGCAGTCGCGTCTGCAGAACCATCCACAGAAATCCCACTTCCATTTGATGCGACTTTTGCAGTTGGATTAGAAGCTTCGAATTTTTTAGCAAGACCCGCAGTCTTTTCCAAAAAGGATTTAATATTAGGAGAAGGGCTTGGGATCGCTGATCCAAAAATTGCCTGATGGCCTGCAAGCGCTCTTTCTATCTTTTGAGAGACCACTTGTAAGATAGGAACCACGAACTCTGGAGGTGCAGTCGCATAACCATTTGCCGCCATGTCCAGGATTAGGAAGTATTTTTCTGTAAGGCTTTCTACTCCGCCTAAAAGAAGAGAGAAGTTTTCATCTAATTCTTCTAATATACCTTTTGCATTTTCCGTAATATTGTTCTGCACTCTTCCGAGTTTGTCGCAGACATAGGAAACCATGCTTGGATCAGGAGCGAATAATTGTGCGAGAAGATTTGGATCTGCTAAAATTACCTTACGAACAAAATTGAATTCTCCATCTTGGAATTCAATTTCTTCCGGATAATATTTAACCAGAAGTTGCGAATGATCTTCTTCTACATAATTTGCAGTTGGTCTTTCCGGAAGAATCCCACCATTATCGAAATAATGTTTCAAATTTTCACGAGCAAGTCTTAAGACTGGATCCACAATTTCAGAACTTGGATCTGCAATCGGTTGTCCTGGTTTGATATCTGGAAAAACACTTGGATTGAATTGATAATACAGAAGGGAAAGATTATCGTTTGTCTTTCCCATATCAGAAGCGATCTTTCTGAGTTGGTTTACTTTTTTGAAAGATTCAGTGATCTCTCTTAAAAGAGAACGACCTACCATGATCCCTAGAGAACTTCTGGCAGCAAGAGAACGTCCCACAGTAGACGGGGACATAACATATGTGGATAGCACGCAATCTTGTTCTGCAACAATAGTAAAAGGATAACGCCCGCTGCCGAAAAGAGCGGATGCACCAGGAGTTAAATTAGCTCCTGAAATTTTGAATAACTCCAGTTTTCTGCCACCGGGAGCTTCTACCAAATAACGTAAAGCTCCACTATGCAATACGTTGAGAGAATTTGCGGCACTTCCTTCCGGAAATAAAACCGTCCCGGCTTTTATTGTTACTTTTTGATTTGGTACGCTTGTATCTAATGCCATACGATCGCTGTTGGGGCAAATTAAGAAGAAAACTATCCTTCCCTAAGAATGGAAACTCTTTTTTAAAGGATTCTCTAAAAAGGACCTTGGGGATAAGGCAAAAGATTTCCAAGACTAAGGCGCTCATAGTCCTGCTTGACTCCTGTAGTTTCCCGGAAATAACCTCTTTAGAAAATGAAAAAAAGCAGAATTCTCTCCGATGCAAAATCCATCGGAATGCTTACCAACCAGAGCGCATATGGTTGGAAAGGCGACTATCATTTCCGGACCATTCAAAGAGAGTACGGACTTAAAAAACTATTTTTGCCTGAGCATGGACTTTTTGCAGAACTGCAAGATCAGGTCTCAGGAAGTGGACTCATCTATGATCTGGGAGAAACAGAAGTTTTAAATTTGTATGGGGATAATGAGGAAAGTCTCGCTCCCGCAGAAGATATTCTATCCGACCTGGATACTCTGATTGTAGATATCAGAGATGTAGGCGCTCGTTATTACACATTTTTGACCACAGCTTTATATGCGATGCAGGCTGCGGATCGACTTGCTAAAAAAGGAAAACCGAGACCTAAAATTTTAGTATCGAATGCAAAAAATCCGGCAGGCACAAAGATTGAAGGATCCCCGTTAGATAAAAAATTTTCATCATTTGTCGGGGTAGAAGGTACACTACATCGGCATGGTCTCTCTGCAGCGGGCCTTCTTGAATATTATAAAGACAAATTCAATTTAGATTTGGAGCTTTATCAGTTGGATCTATATCCCAAAAAAAGTTCCGAGTTTTTATGGGTTCCACCTTCTCCAAATATTCCTGCGCAAACAACTTGTTATGTATACACTGGGCTTTGTCTTTTAGAAGGGACAAATCTTTCCGAAGGAAGAGGAACTACTCGACCATTCGAAACATTTGGTGCGCCATATATCAATGATCTGGATAGATCTCTTCTAGAGAAACTACAAGAGAAACAAAAAGGGATTTTTAGACTCAGACCATTAAAGTTTATTCCAACCTTTCATAAACATGCAGGAAAAGTGTGTGGAGGTTATCAAATTTTATTAGATAACCCTAAAAAATTCCATAGCTTATTATTCGGATTATTACTTATTCGCACACTGAGAGAATTTTATCCGGACAAGTTTGAATTCTTACAAGGACCTTATGAATTCAGATCAGATCTTCCGGCGATCCAACTTTTGGTGGGAGATCAGTTTCTATTGGATTATCTGGATGGAAAAAGATCCTACTCAGAGATCCGAGATTATCTGGAAGATACAGAAAAGAAATGGAAGAAGGTAACGAAGAATTATAGGTGAAAGAAGGATTTTGTAGGAGTTCCTACATGGGGGTTGAGATCGCCCCCGCCCAGGTTCGGGTGGGGGGAGTGGCCCGTGGGAGAGCCCTGTCGCTATATCATAAAATTCAAATCTCTACAACAGAATTTTACATCTTATATTTGTTGGAATTCCTACAGCGGGAGCCTAGAAAACTCTGCCTTCAATTTTTGCAAATCACCCAGAAGATCGTTCGGTGCCGGGCGAATATTTTTCGCCAATTGAAGAGCGTTTTCAATCAGATCTAAGATCAGTTTTTTCTCAGTGATGGCTCTGATCTTAGGCATATGGCTCCAATCCTTTTTGAATAAGGAGGCTTTTTCATCTACGATTGCGACTATCTTGTTTAATGCTTGGATCTCTTCGTTCATAACATCTCAAAAATTAGGAATTTCTAAAGAAATGTTTTCAGCTTTATGGAGAATTTCTGCATGAAAGGATCTTTTTTTTCCGCCTTGGAAAACATTCGTAATATTATTCAAAATTGATTTTTCCTGAGTTTTACATTCTGGGGGAAGATTTAAAAGAAGTTGAGAAGGAATTTCATATCTGAAAAAATTCGTACTTCCTGGTTCTAAATTTTTAGAAGCCAAGGTCCAAGAATCTTCCAGACAATTCAGATCTCCACTTTTTATAAAAACTCGGATCTTATCTTCTGTATTCGGAAAAGACAGACTTTCAGTTCCTCTATTTTTTAAAAAAAGAAAGAAGGTCGGAAAATCCTTGGAATTCTCTTTGCTGGAAGAAAGACGATAGCTAACAAAACCAGAGGAAATTTCTTTCGATTCAGTCTGCCCTGAAAAAGCCAGAGGATTTAACAGTTTGGCAACCACAGAAAATATAAAAAGTAATAATATAACATCAAAGAACAGGATCAACTTGGAACGGTTATTTGATTTGCCTGCATCCTTACTTTTGCGCAGGAAATCCTGGAATTCATCGGGAGAGCGGGAATGGTAACCTTTACTCATTTTTGATATTCCTAGGTCCTTTTTCCATATATTACTTTCTCCTAGAAAAGATTGCAAGCATTCCTAAGAGATGTAGTATTTTCGTTCTAAATCAACCGCTGATCCAAATGATTGAAAAGAAGAAAATTAACGGAAAAGCCCAGGTTAGTACTGCTCGTCCATAATTTTGCTGAAAAATTTGTTTAGACATTCGGATAAAGAATGTCGCTTAGAGTATTTATTTTTATAAAAACATTATGGTGCTTCGCTGATTGAGCGTAGAGCGCGGTCCTGACAAAGTCAGGAGTCGCCCAAGTTCACTCTCAGCTTCTAAGCAAAAGGAACAGAAGGATTCTTTAAAAAGCTTGCTGTTCAGCCATTTTTAATAGAAAGTCTATACGAGGCCAAATCATGGAAATCGTAAAAGGAAAAGATGCCACCATTCTTTTCGATGGAAAGAAGTGTATTCATTCTAGGAATTGTGTGTTAAGTAGACCCGATGTATTCGTTCCGAATGTGGAAGGAGAATGGATCTATCCTGACAAAGCAAGTGTAGAAGAGATTAAATCTTTAGCTTTGAATTGTCCTTCTGGCGCGATCCGTTTCGAATCGAATGATCCTTCTTTTAAAGAAACTGCTCCACCGGTCAATGTTTTGAGAGTGAGAGAGAATGGGCCTCTTGCAATCCATGCGGATATTGAGTTAGAAGGTGTGGAGAAACAATATCGACTTACACTTTGTAGATGTGGAGCTTCTACTCATAAACCTTTTTGTGATGCAACTCATACGAGTATTACGTTTACTGCAACTGGAGAACCACCTGTCCAAGAATCGCTACCTTTACCTGTTCGAAATGGAATTCTAAAAATAGATCCTACTAAAAACGGTCCTTTGAAGGTGAGTGGGAATTTAGAAATTTGTTCCGGGACTGGGAAGGTAACAAATAGAACCACCGAAACTTATCTATGTCGTTGTGGTGGTTCTTCAAATAAACCGTATTGTGATGGAACTCATCGCAAGATCAAATTTAAATCTGAATGACTTATTAAGCGAATCTTAGAAATTCTCAAGACTCGATCAGTGTTCTGATTTTTTTACGAATTCTACCTGCTGTAGGATATCCTTTACATAGTTCCGCACAATAAAGAAGAACACTTTGAGAAAGCCTGACTGATTCGATTATTTCTTCTCCTCTGGATAAGAAGAATGTTAGAATTCCTACAAGTAGATCACCTGTTCCCATTACAGCAAGTTTAGGTTCTTGGAATTCCCAGAAATAAGAATTTCCATCTGGAGCAAATAGAATGGAAACAGGTCCTTTTAAAAGTAAGTATGTTTGTTTTTCTTTTGCCCAAATATTCGCATCTTCTAATGCGGAATATTGGCTTTGGACCTTTTTACCTATGATAGAAGACCATTCTCCTAAATGAGGAGTGAGTATTGTGCGGGGGCCTAGATGTTTTTCATCTAAATATTTGAGTGCGCCCGCGTCAAAGATCAGAGTTGTTTCTTTGGAAAATGATAGAGAGGGAAGATCAGAAGAAGCAAGTCCAGGCCCCACACATATCACACTTGCCTTTTGGGCAAATGGATAATCGGAAGGTTTTTTAGAAGTTTCCAATTGGGAAACCATGAAAGAAGGATCTTTTTTGAGGACCTTTATGAGTGTGTTTGCAGAAGGTGTGAGTATTTGTGAAATTCCTCCTCCTAATTCTTGGAATGCAAGTGCAGAAGATAGTATTGCGCCGGACATTCCTTCTGATCCACCTATGAATACTGCGGAACCATTTTTATATTTGTGAGAATCTTTTTCTCTGGTGAGTTTAGAAACTAATACTTCTTTATTTGCTTTCGATAATAGATATTTAGAAGTTTTGAATTCTTGGCGCAAAAATCCGATAGGATGAAATGATTTTCTGTCTTTAGATAAAGGGTAGAATACATTTTTGACTTTGGGAGATCCAATTTCTGCCAAAATATCCGCGGCAAATGGTATCTTATCGTCGGGAGAATATCCTGAAACCGCATCAATACTCAAAGCCAACAAAGAATTTTTTAATCTTTCTTTGGCCGCACGGATCTCCGAAACTACTTTTGAAATTTCTACTGATAATGGATTTTTAAATCCAGTTCCTAAAAGAGAATCTACTAATACTTCTCCAGGATTTACAAGATCCTCCTTAAATTTTTCCAAAGGAAAATTCGGGATCTTCAATTCTTCTGTTAGGTTTTTATAATATTTTGTTTCTTCGGAGAGATTTCCTTCTTTGGAATAGATTTCTACCAGATTACCTTCTGCGCTTAAAAATTGAGCTAAGGCATATCCATCTCCTCCGTTATTTCCAGACCCGCAGAGTATGATGACTTTTTTTGCAGATTTGAAAATATCTTCCCAGGTTTTGAAGATAGAGAGTGCAGCAAATCCCATGAGCATATTCCCCGAAATTTTTCTGTCTCGGATAGTTTGCTCGTCTAAAGATTTTGCTTCTTCTTCGCTAAATAAAACCTGGAAATGAAGAGGAGACCCGTTCATTTTATTTCCATTTATGGATCTCTAAATAACCAGATCTGATCTTCATGGAATAAATTTCGTCATTTGTATCCATCCACGTTTCTCTCCAAAGTCCGCGAGGAGGAGGGTAGTTGAGACGGATATTATTCACATGATTTCCGTCTTCATCGTGAACCTGGAGTCTGATAGAATTACCTTCTTCTACTTCTGTTTCCCAGATGAAAAAATTATCATTATTAAGGACCCAATATAATGTTTCTGAAGGGTCTTGGATCTCTTTGATCGGAGTGATCCTTTTGTCTTTGAGTTCGTATTTTAAGATTTTTCTGTTTTTGAATCTTCCGGATTTGGTTTCGTAAAAACTAAAAGATCCGAGTATATAATCTCCATCAGGATGAGAGATGAAAGTATCAACATACCAAGTGTAGGCCTCTCCTTGGTTCAAGGAATCTTTGAAATCGGAACCTTCTACCTTTTGTTTTAATTTTCCAGACTCGTCAAAAATGCTGAGTCTCATCGCGCCGTTATGCCTATGAAAAACGAATAATAGATCGTTATTACCTGCTTCCATTCTTTCTATATAGCCGAATGGAGCAGAGCCACCTACGCCATCAGCATAGATTGTTTGGGAAAGTTTTCCAGAATCATTTATTTTTAAAATTACGGAAGGAACTGCTTCTTCCACTTCTGTGCGGAATTCTCCGGATTTTTTTGTGTAAATATTTTCTGCTACTTTATCTGCTTTAGCATCTTCTCTAGAAACTCTGGATTGAACGTAAATATCATCTCCGTCTGAAACAGTGACGAGTCCTATTCTTCCTAATTTGATATTATAAGCTTTGATCTTATCTTGTTTTTCTTTGGAGTTTCCGATCACAAACTTCAGATCTCCATCGGAATTGAATGCTTTAATCAATGATTGTTCGAAGTCAGGAACGTAAATCACTCCGGAAGCAACTGCAACTTGGTTCGGAACATTTGTCGGAACCCGATTGACTATGCTCACTTGTAATTCTTTTAAATCTTTTCCTAATTTAACTCTTCCGTATAAATAGGGATTATAATCATCCACTCGGAACTTGGAACAAGCTCCTATCGCCAATATAAAACATAAGAAAAAAGGAAGGTATTTTTGGTTTGCCCGGGACATTTCGTTACCATCCTTCTTTTTACTATATGAAAACAAGCAATTTCGCTCGTATCAAGGGGATGGCTCGGAACTGGGCGTATTTTTTACTTTACACTAGGGTCAGCCAAAAATATTTTGAATGAATATCGGGAACCACCCATTGAATGTATGGGAAATCCTAAAAATTTCGGAGATAATCCGTTTTTGTAGGTTGTTTTTTCCTCTTTTTTGAGGCAAAACGAAGCGGTTCAGAGACTCTCTGTAAGGCCGGCATTGACAGTCAGTAAAGAAGTTATCGAAACGATCTTAGATCGAATCCTTCTCACTCCCGTCAAGCTGTATGCACTCATGGTTAGCCAAAGGCCAAACCATACGCTGATCGAGGTAGAGTTGGATCACCTCGAACACCCGTACGGTTCCGTCAGCCTTCTGGAATGTGAGCAAGTTTCCAGAAAACTGAATGAAGAGTTGGAGCAGATCTCACCGGATCTGAACTACACTCTCAAGGTTTCTTCCGCTGGTGCGGAAAGAAAACTGGTGATTCCCGAGGATCTGGATAGATTCCGTGGAATACCGGTCCGACTCGTCTATAAGTTAGAAGGTTCGGGCGATAAAGAAGGAATCTTTAAGATTCTGGATAGGAAAGAAGACAAGATCTTTTTAGAACTGTTTTCCAAAAGGAAAACAAAAGGTTCTAAAAAAAAGGAAGTCATTCTGGAATTGAAGGATATACTGAAAGGAAATTTGTACGTAAGTATTTGATTATGGCAGTTAAGAAAAAAGAAGTCGAAGTCAATCTGTTGGAAGCAATCCAGCAATTTTGTGCCGACAAGTCCCTAGACAGGGAAGCCGTGATGGGAGTCATTCGTGACTCTTTGATTACCGCGTACAAAAAGAAGTCGGGCATCGAAACTCTTGAAGAAGAGGAAAGTCCGATCAAGGTAGAATTTGCTTCCTCCGGAGACGGAGAAAATGTAGTTATAATTGTATCTCGCAAAGTTGTGGAGTCTTCACCTGCTAACGGTTTGGAAATTTCCTTAGAAGACGCTAAGGCTGTTTATCCTAACGCAGCTGTGGGAGAAGTCCTGGATTTTAGAGAAAAGCCGATGGAGCTTTCCAGGATCATTTCATCTCAAGCAAAACAAATGGTATTCCAACGTTTGAGAGATATGGAAAAAGAACTTCTGTATCAGGAATACAAAGCAAAAGAAGGCGAACTGACTCACGGATATTTCCAACGTTGGAAAAAAGATGCTATGTCCATCGATCTTGGTAAGGTCGAGGGTGTAATGCCTAAGCGTGAGCAAAACCCCGGAGAAAAATATCATAGCGGGGATCGTCTAAAAGCAATCATACAAAAAGTTGAACTTCGTCCAAGAGAACCGATCCCAGTGATCACTCTTTCTCGAGCTTCTGCGGACTTTGTTCGTAAACTTTTCGAAATGGAAATCCCAGAAATCTACGATGGACTCGTAGAGATCGTAAACGTGGCTCGTCAACCTTCCATTCGTACCAAAGTAGTAGTTTATGCTACCAGAGGAGATATTGATCCTGTGGGAGCTTGCGTTGGTATGAAAGGGGTTCGCATCCAGTCCATCGTTAGGGAATTAGGAAACGAAAGAATAGATATCGTTCAATACTCTTCGGACCCGACAGAGTTTATCGCAAACGCGATTTCTCCGGCAAAACCTTATGATGTAAAGGCGGATTCGACAGGTAGAGAAGCAATGGTAATCGTTCCAGAGGAACAATTATCTCTTGCAATCGGGATTAATGGTTCCAATGTAAAATTGGCTTCACAGTTAACCGGATTTAGGATCGATATCAAAACAATAGCCCAGTATAACGAAGAGTTTTCTTCTCCAGAAGCGAGAGAGAGATTGGATAAATTATTCAGTCCTCCAGCTGAAGTTGCTGAAGAGGAAGATGATGATGGAGCAACCGCTCTAGAAGATTTACCTGGACTTTCTACACGCTTGATTGGCCTATTAAGGAGCGCAGGGATCAATAACGTCGAGACGTTGATCGAGATCAGCCAAGATGACTTGGCAAAACTCTCCGGTATCGGGCAGACTACTGCTGCACAAATTCTTAGAATATTGGCAGAATCAGTAGAGTGGGTGGAGGAGAGCTAATCTCTCAATTTTGAGGGGTTGGGCTTAGGACCCGTTTTCAGTACATCGCGTACTTGACCAGGACATTATATGGAAGAAAAGAATAAATCAATCAAGGAAAAGCTCCAGGGCTCTGCTTCTGCTGACGCAAGCAAGAAGAAGAAGCTGGTTATCAAAAAGAAGCCGGACGACAAAACGCCTTCTACTTCTGCAAAGAAAGAGGCCTCTACAGATCCAGCTCCAAACAAACCAGCTGCTGCAGCTTCCTCCTCTCCAAGCACTCCTAAAAGTTCTGCTCCTCCTAAAAAAGAACCTCTCTTTCCGGAACCAAGCACTCGCCAAGAGCCTCCGGTTCCAAGATCTGCTCCTCCTGAACATATATTGGGAGAAGGTAGACCTCCATTCCAGAGAGAAGACAATAATATTATAGTATCTCGTCCAAATCAAAGGCCGACTTATTCCAACCAGAACAGAGAGTCTGGTGAATCCGGCGGCGGCAATTACCGTGGAAATCGTTCAGACGGAAACCAAGGTTACCAAAATCGTGAAGGTGGTGGTTACCAAGGTGGTCAAGGCGGCGGCGGATATCGCGGAGGCCAAGGTGGTCAAGGCGGCGGCGGATATCGCGGAGGCCAAGGTGGTCAGGGCGGTGGATACCAAGGCGGTCAAGGCGGCGGCGGTTATCGTGGAGGCCAGGGTGGCCAAGGCGGTGGCGGATATCGCGGAGGTCAAGGTGGACAGGGCGGAGGATTCCGTGGCCCAGGTGGCGGCCAAGGCGGTGGTTTCCGTGGTGGTCCAGGCGGTCAGGGTGGCGGATTTAGAGGCGGCCCTGGAACAGGAGCTCCACCTCCAGGTTTAGGACCTGTTGAAGGCGGAAGAGGAGTTCCTTCCGGCAAAAAACGTAATGATAAAGATAGAGGCGGAAGACCAGAGGGATCAGAAGGTTCTGAAAACTCTAGATTCTTCAGACAGAATTATAGAAAACAGAAAGTAAGCGGGCCTACTGGAGTTTCCGTACCGAAAGAGATCACTCTTTTGGAAAATGTCCAAGTAGGAGAACTGGCTAAGAAAATGAATCTTAAGCCGGGAGATGTCATCGGAAAACTCATGAAAATGGGAATGATGGTGACCATCAATAATATCATCGATGCAGAAACTGCATCCATTCTCGCTGATGAATATGGCTGTAAGGTAAAAGTAGTTTCTCTATATGAAGAAACTCTAATCGACGAAGAAAAAGATAGTCCTGAAGATTATTTCCATAGGCCTCCAGTCGTTACCATCATGGGTCACGTTGACCATGGTAAGACAAGACTATTGGATACTATCCGTAAATCTTCCGTCATCGATACAGAGTCAGGTGGAATTACACAACATATTGGTGCTTACCAGGTAAAAACTTCCAGAGGGGAAATCACCTTCCTGGATACTCCTGGTCACGAAGCATTTACCTCTATGAGAGCAAGGGGAGCCAAGGTTACGGATATCGTGATCTTAGTGGTTGCTGCTGACGACGGAGTAATGCCTCAAACTTTAGAAGCATTATCTCATGCGAAAGATGCAAAAGTTCCTATCATAGTTGCGATCAACAAAGTGGATCTACCTGCTGCAAATCCTGATAAGATCATGCAGGAACTCGCTAACCATGGGCTTCAATCTGAAGAATGGGGCGGAGACACTATGTATTGCAAGATCTCTGCGAAAGAAAATATCGGGATCGATAAACTTTTAGAATCAGTACTTCTACAAGCAGAAGTTCTGGATCTGAAAGCGAACCCTAAACGTAGAGCAAAAGGTACAATCGTAGAAGCGAAACTGGATCCGGGCCGCGGAGCAGTAGCGACAGTTCTTATCCAAAACGGAACCCTTAGAGTTGGAGATCCGTTTGTTGCCGGTGTATTCTCCGGTAGAGTTCGTGCGATGTATGATGATTACGGTCATCTGATCAAGGAAGCAGGACCTGCGTTCCCTGTTCAGGTAACTGGACTCGACGGAGTTCCTGATGCAGGAGCACCTTTCGACGCTCTGGAAGACGAGAAGGAAGCAAGAAACATCTCTCAACACCGTATCGAATTCGAAAGAATTGGAAACGCAGGAGCTGCAGGTTCCAAAGTCACTCTGGAAAATATGAACGAGTTCATCAAACAGGGTGCACTAAAAGAACTAAAAGTAATTATCAAAGCAGACGTTCGTGGTTCTGCAGAAGCGATCAAGGAAGCCCTGGAAAAACTTTCCACTTCGGATGTAAAACTGAACGTGATTCAGTCCGGAGCGGGAGCTATCGTGGATATGGACGTGATGCTTGCATCCGCTTCTAACGCGATCGTGATCGGTTTCCATGTTCGTGCGAATCCTAAAACCATTGCACTCGCCGAGAAAGAAGGCGTTCAGATCAAATACTACAACATCATTTATCAGGTTGTGGATGAGATCAAGATGGCGATGGAAGGACTTCTCGAACCAGAAAGAATCGAAGAAGTTATCGGAACTGCAGAGATCAGAGAAGTTTTCAAAGTTTCCAAGATCGGAAATATCGCAGGTTGTATGGTTACTTCCGGAAAGGTCACAAAAGCTTCCGGTATCCGTGTGATCAGCGATGGAGTCCAAGTGTTCGACGGAAAACTCAAATCTCTTCGAAGATTCAAAGACGAAGTCAACGAAGTAGTGAACAATTTCGAATGTGGTATCCAGTTAGAAAACTATAACGACTTCAAAGTAGGCGATACGATCGAAGCTTATACAGTCACTGTAGTAAAACGGAAGCTGGAGTAGTGTTAGAGTGAATCCGATCCGTAAAAGGAAAATCGAAGCGGAGACGGTTCGAACCGTCGCCATGATGATCCTGGCCGGAAAAGTCAAGGACCCTCGGGTTCATATGGTTTCCGTTCACAGATCGGAACTCTCGGACGATTCCAAAAATCTAAAGGTGTACGTAACGGCTATCGTAACGGACAAAAAAAAGGAAAAATTACTCGCTGGATTAAATAGTGCCGCGGGTAAATTTGCCGCGACTCTTTCCACAAAACTCAATCTTAGGGCCACTCCCAAAATGAGTTTTGTTTGGGACGAAGAATATATCCAAGGTTTAGATGAATCCCTCCGACTTACGAGAAAACCAACAAATCCGGACTGAATTCGGATTTTTGCTCTTGGATAAACCGATTGGAATGACTTCTTCCGATCTGGTTTTAAAAGCCAAAAAAACTCTTGGACTAAGGAAAGTAGGTCACACTGGCACCTTGGACAAGGCTGCTTCCGGTTTGATGGTCCTACCTGTAGGCACTTCTACAAGTTTCTCCCAAGTATTTTTAGGAAAAGACAAAGAGTATGAGGCTGACGTACAGTTCGGCTTCTCCACTGACTCTGGAGACAGAGAAGGTTTAGTTGTAGAAGATTGGGAAACTTCTAAAATCCAAAAATGGTATGAGGAATCCTTACCCAAATTGGAAGAAATTCTTTCCAAGGTTTCTAGTTGGGAAGAACAGATCGCACCAGAAGTTTCTGCACTAAAAGTGCAAGGACAGAGAAGAGCCAAATTATTTAGAGAAGGAATCTCTGTTCCACCAAGCATTCGTAAAATCAAAATATTTGAATTCGCGGCGGGAGACTTCTGCCCAGAAGGTTTCAAATTAAAGACCAGAGTTTCTGGCGGGACTTATATCCGTAAGCTAGTCATGGATATAGCTGAAGAAGCGGGGATCCCAATGTGTCTTAAGTCCTTGAATAGGACAAAGGTGGGCAAACTCAAGCTGGAACAAGCTGATACCTACGAGGCACTGCTACTCGGCAAAGCAATCATTCATCCTCCGGAAGAGATCCTGGATATTCCCTCTGTTGAGATCCCAAGTACCGAGGTAAAAGACGTTTTTCACGGGAAAAAGATCAAATTGGACTGGATCCCAGCTCAGGAGTTCCTACTTACCTCTCCGGAAGGAGAGATTTTGGCATATTGTAGGAGGGAGGGACTTCCTGGCAGCCTTTCGTATAAATATTTGAAGGTCTTTTCTAAAATTTAGCTTGGACAGGGGGCTAGGCACCCGAAAATTGGCAACAGGTACAATCAAACTATGGTAACTACGGAACAAAAGAAGCAAATTATTTCCACATTTGCAAAAGGGCAAGCGGACACTGGTTCAACAGAAGTCCAAATCGCTCTTCTAGACGCTCAAATCAAAGATCTTAACGAGCATTTTAAAACTCATAAGAAAGATTTTCATTCTAAAACCGGTCTTCTTAAACTTATCAGCAAGCGTAAAAGATTACAAGAATACTTAAAACGTACTGATCTAGAACGTTATAAAAAACTAATCGAAGCTCTCGGACTCCGCAAGTAACCGGGTCCACTTATGGCTAAAACTATTAATGGCCAATTTGGCCGTGATTCAATCACTCTCGAAACGGGAGATTGGGCGAAGCAAGCCCACGGGTCCGTAGTATATAAAACCGGAAATCTAGTTTTATTAGCAACTGTTTGTGCCGCAGACGAACCTAAAGAAGGCCAAGACTTCTTCCCACTTACTTGCGAATATTCTGAAAAAGTTTATTCAGTAGGTAGATTCCCAGGCGGATATTTCAAAAGAGAAGCAAAACCTTATGAGCATGAGGTTTTAAATTCAAGGATCATCGACAGACCGATCCGTCCTCTTTTCCCGGAAGGATATTTCTGCGAAGTTCAATTGCAGGTAACTGTTCTTTCTGCGGATAACGAAATTTCTACAGCTGGTCACGCGCTTAATGCTGCTTCTGCTGCATTAACGATCTCTAATATTCCTTTTAATGGTCCAATCGCTGGAGCAAGAGTAGGAAGAATTAACGGAGAACTCGTGATCAACCCTAGTAACAAAGAGATCCTGAATTCTGATCTGGATCTGGTAGTTGCAGGAACTAAAACCCATATCGTAATGATAGAGGGAGAGGCAAAAGAATTATCTAACTCTGAAATGTTGGAAGCATTAAAGTTTGCTCACCAACATATCGCTAAATTTGTAGAACTTCAAGAATCTTGGGCGAAAGAACTCGCTGTAGTTAAAAAAGAAGTTAAACTCAGAGTAAAAGATGAAACTCTTTTAGGCGAAGTTCGCAAATATGCATTCGATAAGGTTTCTGCTGCAAATAAAACTGCAGATAAAGCTTCTCGTAATAAAGAAATTTCTAATGCAAACAAAGAAGTTGTAGAACACTTCAAAGAAACCGTAACCGAGTCTGAAAAGATCAAGGACATCAAAAACTTCTTACATGAACTCGAGTATGAGATCGTAAGAGAGCAGGTATTAAAAGAAGGAGTTCGTTTCGACGGAAGAAAGTTGGACGAGATCCGAAATATCAGCGTAGAGATGAGCCCTCTTCCAGGAGTTCACGGTTCTGCAGTATTTACAAGAGGCCAAACCCAGTCTTTGGGAACAGTTACTCTTGGAACTGCATCTGACAACCAACGTTATGAAACATTGGAAGGTCAGAAAGAAAAGAACTTCATGCTTCATTATAACTTCCCTGCATTCTCAGTAGGAGAAGTAAGAAGATCTTCTGGACCAGGTCGTAGAGAGATCGGTCACGGAAACTTGGCAGAAAGAGCTCTTAAACTAGTTCTTCCTAAGCCGGATGATTTCCCTTATGTGATCAGAGTTGTGTCCGAAATTTTAGAATCCAATGGATCTTCTTCCATGGCTTCTGTATGTTCCGGATCATTGGCTCTAATGGCAGCGGGTGTTCCGATCAAGTCCGCAGTTTCTGGAATTGCAATGGGATTATTCTCAGATGAGAGCGGAAGATTTGCAGTATTATCTGATATCGCAGGATTAGAAGATCATTTCGGTGATATGGACTGTAAGATTGCAGGAACCAGAAAAGGAATTACCGCTTTCCAAATGGACTTAAAAGTAACTGGTGTTGCGTTTAACGTTCTTGAGGCAGTATTTGCTCAGGCAGAAAAAGCTCGTTTCCATATTTTGGACGTAATGGAAAAATCCATCTCCAAAGCAGCGGATTCAGTTTCTCGCACAGCTCCTAAAATTATCGTAAAATATATACCTAAAGATCGTATCGGGGAACTGATCGGTCCAGGTGGTAAAAATATCCGCGCGATCATCGAAGCATCTGGTGCGGATATCAATATTGACGACGATGGAAAAGTGACTATTGCTGGGGCTAACCAAGAGCAGGCAGAAAAAGCTGCAGGCATGGTAGAAGGTTTCTTCGCAGAAGTGGAAGTAGGTAAAATTTACGAAGGCAAAGTAAAACGTATCACCGATTTCGGTGCCTTTGTGGAGATCCTACCAGGTAAAGAAGGGCTTTGCCATATTTCCAAATTGGATTCCAAACGTGTGAATTCAGTGAAAGACGTAGTGAAAGAAGGTGAGATCATCCGTGTCCGCGTATTGAACGTGGATAAAACAGGTAAGATCGATCTTTCCAGAAGAGACGCTCTCGAAGTTTAAAGTGAATAAGACCGGCGAAATTTTTTCGCCGGGTAGTACATTGGTTTTTCTAGAAGAAAAAAATCATAAAATAACATTAGGGAACGGACTTGTAGTCTTGTTCCAAAGAGCTCCTTATTCAGTAAGCGTGTCTATGGGAGTGTATGTAAAAGTGGGTTCCAGGTCTGAAACTTTGGAAAACGCTGGTTACTGTCATTTCCTAGAGCATATGCTTTTCAAAGACACTGAAAAGCGAACTGCAAAACAACAAGCGGAAGATTGGGAAAGAGTAGGAGCTTACTCCAACGCGGCCACTTCTAGAGAATACACTTACTTTCATGCAACCTTAGCTTCCAGAGATCTGGAACTCGGATTGGAATTACTTTCAGAGATGATGTTCCAACCTTTGTTTAGAGACCAAGATATTCGCACAGAAGCGGAAGTTGTCTTGGAAGAAATGAAAGGTTATGAAGATTCTCCAGAAGACGCAATCCACGATTTTTATTATAATAATTTATTCAGAGAAAATTCTCTAGGAAGAGATATTATAGGGACTGAAGCCTCGATCAGAGGAGTAACTTCTTCTAGTCTTAGGAACTTTTACGAAACCTATTATCATCCGGAGAATATGATACTTTCTCTTTCTGGAAATTATGAACCGGAATTTGTATTTGATCTGATTTCCAAATATTTCGCCCGTTCCGTTAAAAAGGGAAAAGAAGGAACATTCGAAACTCCTAAAAAAGAATTCGGATATTTCCGCAAAGGTAATAAGGAAACAGAACAGGCTTATTTTATTTTAGGCGGAGAAGGTTTTCCTCGTAATTTTCATGATGCTACTAGGCTCTCTCTTCTTACGCATGTTTTAGGTGGGGGAATGTCTTCTCGTTTATTCCAAAAAGTCAGAGAAGAAAAAGGGCTCTGTTATCATATTACAAGTTATCCTTCTTCTTATCGTGATGTAGGGATCAATTCGATCGTATGTTCCACTTCCAAAGAAAGATTTGCAGAAAGTCTGGAATTAATCTTAGAAGAAGTTAAACTTTTTGTAGATAAGGGAGTTACTTCCCAAGAATTGAAAGATGCCAAGACCAATCATGAAGGTAGTCTTTCCATAGGTTACGAGCATACAGAAAGTAGAATGAATAATATCGCTTTCCAAGAGCTCTATTATGGAAAATACAATTCTTTAGAAAATAGGATCAAAGAGATCCATTCAGTAACTAAAGAAGAGATCAATCAAACTGTTCGAAAAATATTTGCACTTCCTGAGTTACATCTTTCCGTTTTGGCAAAATTAAAGCCGAAAGAAGAGCAAAAAATAAAATCTATTTTCGGATCCTATTCGTACTAATATGAAAATCCCAATTAGAAAATTAAAAGAGAAGGCTCTTCTTCCGGAGATCAAAACTTCAGGTTCCGCAGGTTATGATATTGCTGCTTGTTTGGAATCGACTCTGACATTACCTGTTGGAGAAGTAGTTTTAGTTCCTACAGGACTTTCTTTTGCGATCCCGGAAGGATTTCATTTTGAGATCAGACCTCGCTCCGGATTTTCTACTAAATTCAAAATTCTTATCCCGAATACTCCTGGCACAATCGACTCCGATTATAGAGGAGAATTGATGGTTCCTCTGCTGAATCTGGGAAAAGAGCCTTATCTTCTGGAAGATAAAACTAGGATTGCTCAACTTTTGATCCGCCGCACCTGGCATACTGATTGGGAACTTGTGAATGAACTTCCTGAATCAGAAAGAGGAGAGGGCGGTTTCGGTAGCACCGGTTTCTAACCTTTTTTCAGTATTTTGTCTCTTTTCAGATTCCTGATTTCTGCCGATTCTTAGGAGGTATGGATAGAAGGGACCAAATTATCGGACAAAATATAGCGATTTGGGAAAAGGGGCGGGCGGCATTGCCGTATCTTCTACTTTTCACAGGGATTTTTCTCACCCTATCTCTGGGTTCTTTTACCATCGCCGAAAATGGAGTGGAAGCTAACCTTTTTGGTAGGCTCGGCCATTATCTTTCCTGGGGATTTTTATATTTATTCGGGAATGCATCCTTTGTTCCCGGGATCATGCTTATTCTGACTGGTGGGATCCTTCTCGCAAAACCTAGTCAGGATGTGACTAACAAACTTCTTACTATTCCTTTGTTCTTACTCGCGGTTGCAGTGAGCCTGAACGTTTTCGGAAATGTTTCTACAGTTCCATTTGCATCTAACGGTGGAGTTCTTGGCCAAGCATTAGCTGTGGCCTTGGAATATCTTCTTGGTTCTACAGGAAGACTTCTGATCCATTTCGTGGTCTATTTTTACGGCATACTTGTTTATTTGAACGAATCTCCGGTCCATTTTTTAGGAAGGCTTCTTGCGCAAAGTGGCCGGGACTGGAAGGAGCAATGGCTTTCCGGTTATATGAGTGGAAGAACCAAAAAAGAAGAAGAGTTCGAAAATTACGAACCAACATTTTCAAAAACCAAATCGGCTGATTGGTCCAAAGGTCTTGCAGGTATGATGAATTCAGTTAGTTCATGGAAAGAAACAAACACTGAAGTTTCAGAAGAAAACGTACCTCCTTGGTTTCGCAGGGAAGTTTCGGGTCCTCCTTCGGAGAAACAAAATCCAGTGAAAACTCCTACAAATTTAGAATCATATATTCAAAAAGCAAAAGGTAATTCTAAACCTGCAGAGTTAAAAGAATCTAATGTGCAATATAGAAACTCTGGTCTTCTCCAGGGATTTTTTGAAGATGATCGAAAGATTTTCCAATTCCAAACTGCTTCTTCTCGCCTTGTAGAAAAAGTATATGGAGTTCAGGAAAGAAAAGAAGATATTACAGCCACATCTAAAAAAGCCTGGGAGATCTTGGATCTTAGAAGTGAAACTTCTACTCAAGCTACTTATGTTAAAGAAGAAGTTTTGCATACTGCTCCTGAAACACAAGAATTGGAAGAAGAAACCCAACCATTTGTTTCTAATACAGAAATTATAGAAGAAATCTCCGGCGAAGAAGAATACTTCCAAGAAGAAGGCGAAGAGCTTGAAGAATGGACCGAAGAGGAAGACGAGGAGTTAGAAGATTCGGAAGAAGAATACGAGGAAGAAACAGAAGACTCTGACGAGTTGGAAGAAATTGCAGAAGTAGAGGAACCTAAGGCGGTTATCGAACCGGAGGTGGTAATTCCAAGTACGTTACCTTCTCCTGTTGTAGCTCCTACTCCGGTTGCAGAAAAGAAACCGAAACAGTCTGAACTTCCATTTACTCCAGTTTCTATGGTGCCAGTATTCCGTTCTAAACGTTCTGTGTATCATATTCCTCTGAATCGTTTAAAGAGTAATCCTACAAAAGTGCAAGATGCACTTTTCAAAGTTGAATCTGAAAAGGTTGCTTTCGAGATTGAGAACGCTCTAAAAGTGTACGGATATGAGGCTAAGGTAGTAGGTTGGGAAAGAGGTCCAATCATCACTCGTTATGAACTTACTCCTCCTCCTGGCGTGAAACTGGGAAGGATCACTTCTTTGACTGACGAGCTTAGAATGTATCTTGCAGTTAAGAATATTCGTATCGTTGCTCCTATTCCAGGTAAATCCACGATTGGTATCGAGGTTCCTAACAAACATAGAGAAGATGTTTTCTTAGGAGATATATTACGTTCTTCTTTAGCGCCTAAACCTAAAAAAGATCTAAATATTGTAATCGGGAAGGATATCTCGGGTAAACTTGTATCCATAGATCTGAACAAACTTCCTCACTTGCTTGTGGCAGGAACTACAGGTTCAGGTAAATCTGTTTGTTTGAATGCGATGATAGCTTCTCTGGTCTTAAATCTTTCTCCAGAAGAAGTTCGTTTTATCATGATAGACCCTAAGATGGTGGAACTTACTCTGTTCGAAGATATTCCTCATCTTCTTATGCCTGTGATCAAAGATGCTCGTAAGGCAACCAAATCTCTTTCTTGGGTGATCCAAGAGATGGAGGCACGTTATGAGGCAGTATCCCAATTGAAATGTAGGGACTTCCGTTCTTATAATGAGAAGGTAGAGGAACATTATCACAAAGAAGGTTATAATAAAATGCCTTATCTTGTGGTGTTCATTGACGAGCTTGCTGACTTAATGATGGTTTCCGGAAAAGATTTGGAAGATGCGATCACTCGTATCAGCCAGAAGTCCAGAGCGGTTGGGATCCATTTGGTGATGGCGACCCAAAGACCTTCTGTGGATGTGATCACTGGTCTTATCAAAGCGAACTGTCCTGCAAGGATTGCATTCCATGTGGCCCAAAAAACTGACTCTAAGATCATCCTGGATATGAATGGCGCAGAGTCACTTCTTGGAAAAGGAGATATGTTGTACAAGTCTCCTACTTCTGCGGACCTGGCAAGGATCCAGGCTCCATTTATCTCCGAAGAAGAGATCGAGAAGATCGTAGAAGAGGCCAAAAAATACGGAGCTCCTACCTATGTAGAATTCGATTTGGAAGAAGAAACCGAATCTGAATCCGCAGAAGAGATGGATGAGGAACTATTTGATAAGGCTTGGGAAATCGTAAGAACGGATAGAAAGGCAAGCGCAAGCTACTTACAAAGACGTTTGAAAATCGGCTATAACAGGGCCGCCCGGATCATGGAATTAATGGAAGAAAGGGGATACGTTTCTCCGATTCTGGGATCTAAGGGACGGGAAATTTTAAGGTCCGCTTGAAAATTCGACCCGGTCTAGGAATTTCCAGGCCGGGAAAAGAAACCAAGTGACAGTGAGGCGGATACTCGCCATCCTGGAAAAAAATCCCTGCATTACCTGAGAATGAAAGATACCTTAAGCAATCGTTCTATATTTATCGCCTTATGCCTGACCGTATTATTCGGCAGCTTCTCTCTAGGCGCTCAGTCATCCGCAAAACACCATTGGAATTCACCTTCCGAAGTGGTTAAAAAAGTCAGAAAAACTTTTTCGGACCTAAAATCTTACAAGGCTGATTTCGTGATCCAAACGGAATCGAACAAAAAAGTGGTCACTAAAAAAGGTGTCTGCTATTATAAGAAGGGTGGAAAGATCAAATATGAATTTTCAGATCCTTCCGGTGATGAGATCGTTTCTGATGGCAAAACTCTTTGGATCTTTATCAAAAGATTGAATGCTGCAGGAAAGCAAGATCTTACATTAAATAAATCTAATAAATCTGGACCTATTTTTTCTCCAATGACGGAAGAGGGTCTTTCCAGGATTTTCAGAAAGTATCATTATAAATTCGAGTCCATAGAACAACCTCAGATCTCTCCTAAAGACAATCGTCAATATTTCGTATTGGCTTTGGAACAAAGAGAGAAGATCGGCGGTTATGAAACTATGACCCTCTATGTAGATGCTCAAACTTCCTTTATTAAAAAGGCAGTTGCAAGTGACGGAAGAGGCAAGACTACTACTGTAGAATTTTTCGGATTAGATCCGAATGCTGATATCGAGGACGGAGTATTTAATTTCCGCCCTGACGGTAATTCTAAAATCGTAAATAACCCCTTGGTGTCGGAAGAATAAATCTTCCTAGGAAAGGAGAGCGAAATTGAATCAGAAACGAGTAGGGCAAATCCTTAGAGAGGCTAGGGAAGAAAAAAAGCTCACTGTAAAGGACGTATCTAAGGATACGAATATTTCCGTTAAGTATATTCTCGCATTGGAGACTGAGGACTATGCTCAGTTCCCCGGAGAAACTTTTACCATAGGTTTCCTAAAAAACTACGGTAGTTATTTAAAGTTAGATACGGGGATGCTGATCAATTTATACAGAGGTGAGAAGATAGAAGAATCTCAAGCTCCTCTGGAAGAACTCACCAAACCTACTTCTAATTTTTATTATGATCTAAATTTCGATAAGAACAAACTAATCACTGCTATCTCTGTTCTGATGGTGGCAATTGCTGCAGTTCTACTTTATACCTTTATCGATAGCTCTTCTTCTGGTGACGATGTCGCGGAAGAAAGTGGAAGAAGGTTAGAGATCCCTGAAAACATAGATTTTATCAATCGTTCTGTTCCGGAAACAAGACCTGAAAGTTTTATCTTAACAGCGAACCAAGGTGTGAGCTTCAGTGCTTCTAACCAACAGTGTAAACTTTTCATTTCTTCCGTAGAACAAGGATCTGATACGAACACTGCAGTTCTTGCTTTTAATGTGTATCCTGAATTGACTGTTTATAAATTCAGATTGTCCGAAGGACAAGAAAAGGTTCTTAGCTATTCTATTCCTGAAATTTCTTCCTTGCGTAGAAGTATCCGAATCGCCGCTCAAAGTGTGACTGGAAGTTCTGCAAAAGTTTTAGTTTCTTTAAGTGAAGAAGAAAAACAAGGTACTACTGTACAGTCTAATCCTCAAGGAGAGGATTCCACCAAAACTTTAGGTGACGTTCCGATCCAAGTTACATTATTTTTCTCTAAGCCAAGTTACGCTGAGTTCATGATCGATGGTCAAATGGGATTTAGAGGTCTTGTACAAGGTGGAGAAAATAAAACTCTAGAAGCGAAAGATCGTCTGGAGATCAAAGTAGGTGATGGTTCCGCAGTGGAGATGATCCAAAACGGAAAACCTAAAGTGGTTTTAGGACGCCCCGGAAAATTAGTTAAGAAAGTTTATATAAAAACACCAAACCCTTACGATAGCACTCAGTTTATCATTAAGGAGTTGGGCGAGTAAGGCTTCGTTTGGATAAAAAGTTCTACATTACCACTCTTGGATGTCCCAAAAATACCGTGGACTCCATGAGCATGCACCACTCCCTTTTGGAAGAAGGTTTTCTTCCGGCTACAAAACCGGAAGAGTCTGACTTCCATCTGATCAATACCTGTACTTTTATCCGCTCTGCTACGGAAGAAACCATCCAAACAATACTTGGTGCTGCCCACGCCAAAAAACAAGAAGGCCAGAAGTTAGTCGTAGTAGGATGTTTTGCTGAAAGATATCCTAAAGATATCTCAGCAGAGATCCCGGAAGTGGATCTGGTTTTTGGAACCGGAAAATATTCCCAAGCTGGAAAGATCATCAAAGAGGCTTTCCGTAGAGATATTTCTTCTCCTGCAAAAACCGAATTCAATTTAGATATCGTAGAGAGGATGAAACTTTCTCCTGAGATAGAAAATTATTCCAAACCTTATGCATATGTAAAAGTTTCGGATGGTTGTAACAGGGGTTGTGCATTCTGTATCATTCCATCTCTTCGTGGAAAATTCGTAGATTCTCCTTTAGAAGAAATCCTAAAAGATACTAAAAGAGCGATCGCTGCAGGTGCAAAAGAGATCTGTTTAGTTTCCCAAGATACAGTGTATTACGGAAAAGATTCAGACAAACTTTTGGATATGATCAAAGCTGTTTCGGATATCGAAAATCTTGAAATTTTAAGATTATTATATTTATACCCTGATAAGAAGACTGAAAAAATCCTAAGACTCATGGGCGAAACCCCTAAGATCGCTCCTTATCTAGAATCTCCTCTCCAACATGTTTCCGAAAGAGTATTAAAAAACATGAATAGAAGTGGGGGATATTCCCAATTCAGGGATTTATATTCTCTTGCAAGAGAAATGAGACCTGATCTTGAGATCAGAACTTCTTTCATCTTAGGTTTTCCTGGAGAAACAGGAGAAGATGTGGATGAGATCCTACGTTTTGTAGAAGAAACTCGTCCTGAAAAACTGAATTTATTCTCTTATTCTCCTCAGGAAGGAACTAAAGGTGCAGATCTTACTCAAACAGTTTCTGATAAGGAGAAGGCGAAAAGGATCAATCTGATCCGAGATGCCCATTTGAAAATCCTACAAGAGATCCACGAATCCAGAATAGGTAAAACTTATACTGCGATCGTAGATGGACTGGAAGGTAACACAGCAATTGTCAGACGTTTGCAAGATGCTCCTGAAATAGACGAAGTGGTTTATGTAGAAGATCCTTCCTTAAAACCAGGAACAATCGGGAAAGTGAAAATCGAATCTTTTTACGAATACGACATGATGGGAACTTGGTTGGAATCTTGAATCCGAATATTAACTTACCCAACGCTCTTACCGTACTGAGAGTAGCTTCTCTTCCTTTTTTCATCTGGTTCTTGTACCAGAAGGAGCAGGCTTACCATATCGCCGCTCTGGTTTTATTTTCTCTCGCATCTCTCACAGATTTTATTGATGGTTACCTGGCTAGAAAATGGAAACAAGAGACCGAGTTCGGAAAATTTTTGGATCCACTTGCAGATAAGATCATTGTAGTAGGTTGTTTTACCACATTCATATTTCTTCATGAGCAAATCGAACTTTGGATGGTAATACTCATCATCGGAAGAGATATGCTTATTACAACTTTGCGTTATCTCGCGATCCGTTTGGGAAAATCAATCCGGACCACCATGCTTGGAAAGGTAAAGACTGCCTTCCAGATGGGAGCAATTATTCTAATTCTGATCTTCTTTATATTAGTTTCTTCGAATAAAAGAATTCTGATCAACGAGGTTTACCAAAGTGGCAAACTTGCAGGAATGACCGTTTTTGGGATCGCTTCTGAAAACGCAGTTGCATTCGTTAAGGTTTGGCAGGAAAACGGTGCCCCTGGCTGGAATGAGTTAGTATTCGGATTGGGAGGATTTGTTCCGTATTTCGGAATGCTTTTGACCACTCTGATCACCGTACTTTCAGGAATTCGTTATTTGCTCTCAAATAGGGAAGTGATCCGTTACAGCTCTATACGGAGGGCCTTCGGTAAAAATGGAAATTAGACAAGCTATCATCAAAGTTTTAGAAAAAAAACATCTTACAGTTTCAGAAGCGGAAACTACTATCAATTCCGTAATGAAGGGAGAAGTATCCGAGATCCTACTTTCTTCTTTTTTGACCGCAATGAGAGCAAAAGGAGAAACAGTAGATGAACTATTGGGTTTCTGTTTGGCTCTTCGCCGTAACGCGCTCAAACCTAAAACAGTTTTTCCTTTTGATATGCTGGATACTTGCGGAACCGGAGGTGATGGAAAAGGTACTGTAAACATTTCCACACTTTCAGCGATTGTGATTTCTTCTCTTGGGATCAAAGTTGCAAAACATGGAAACCGTTCTGTTTCTTCTCATACTGGTTCCAGTGATATTCTAGGAAGACTTGGTTATAATACTGAAAAAACCCAAGAAGAAGTTGAGTCACACTTAGTTGATAACGGATTTGCATTCTTATTCGCTCCCATGTGGCACCCATCTATGAAGTTTGCGGGTCCTGTTCGTAAAGAATTAGGTTTTAGGACTTTATTCAATATGATTGGACCTCTAAGTAATCCATTCTCACCTCAGTACCAGATCATTGGAGTATACGAGCCTGAGTTGACTGAAACTTTTATCCGAGTTTTACAAGGTTTAGGTTTGAGAAGAGCTCTAGTATGTCATTCTAGAGACGGACTGGATGAATTCTCCATTTTCGAAAAGACGGATTATACTTTATTAGAAGACGGGGTCATCTCCAGAAAAGACTTCGATCCTAAAGATCTGGGTGTAAAAGATCTAAATCCTGCAGAAGTATTCACAAGCGGGCCGGACCAAGCAGAGTCTTTGGCTCGAAAGATCCTGGCAGGAGAGAAGATTGCAGGCACCCACGCGGTCGCTTTGAATGCGGGAGCTGGACTTTTCACCCTGGGTAAAGCTAGTTCTATCCTAGATGGATACAAAACAGCGTTGGAACAGTTGGCTTCCGGAAAAACAGGCGCCTTCTTTCAAAATTTAATTACCAAGGGATAATAAAGGAAAATACTGGTCTCAAAAAGGACCAAATAAGGAAACACAGGTTTCATCATGCTTAGCAATTTTCAAAATTTACTAATATTAGCCCAAGCTGATCCAGCTGGAGCACAAGGTGGCGGATTTAATACTCTATTATTCATCCCGATCCTATTTATCATTCTGTATTTTATAGTGATCCGCCCTCAAAGAAACGAGGAAAAGAAAAGAAAATCGATGATTGAGAGCCTACAAAAAGGGGACGTAGTCATCACTTCTTCCGGGATCCATGGTAAGGTGGTAGAATTTAAGGACAATAACGAATCTGTTGTTTTGGCAATCGCTAAGGACACCAACGTTACCTTCAATTCCAGCACGATTTTAAGAAAGAAGGAAAAAGAGAAAGAGGCGTAATTCCCTTTTTCCGATAGTATCAGTATAACCGGTGCGACTCATGAATAAGATCCTATGCTTCCTTCTTTGTTTCTCTTTAACCCTTCCAATTTTTGGACAGGACGGAGAAGAAATCGACTTTTTGGATAAGGTTTCCGAACCTAAGAAGACAACTACTTCTTCCAAAAAGACTCCTCTTGCAAAAGCTTCTAGAAAGAAAAAAGTAAAGAAGAATGCAGGTAAAAAGAAGAAGGCTGTCGAGTCCAAAGAGACAGAGCAGAAAGAATCTGAGTCCAAGAAAAAAGTAGATCCGGAAATCGCACCGGAAGATCCTACTCAGGGAAAAAATTCAGGAGATCCTAATGGACCGAATGAAACTACTGAGAGAAATCTAAACAAAGAAGTTTCTAATCCTGAAGTTTCGGCTGAAATCCAAAAGCCGTACTGGTTAAATGAAGAAACAAATTTAAGTCCGAAAAATTTGCCTGGGTTTAATGCTAGCGCCTCTTCTTTACCTAAAGAAGATATTTCTATCAGAGAGAAGTTGGGAGAGATCCTAAAACTCGGAGACGATAAGAAAAAAGAAGAAGAGAAAAGAAAGGCTGCTGAGCAAAAAGAACAAGGTGCTATCGCCGGATTTTTCTCTGAACATAAAAAAGGGATCATAATCATAGCAATCATACTTGCTTTTGCTTTATACCAATTCAGAGCCAAAGGTGCACGAGTCACTAGGCGTTCGCCTGTGACCATCAATAAAGTGAGAAGAGACTAGGAGTCCGAATTTGAAATCTGTCCAATGGATTTTTGTTCCAATACTGGTAGTAGCGTCTTCATTGACGCTTCTTTATCCAAACTTCGCCGAAAGGGAATTGGAACTCGCAGTAAGAAAAGAATTTAAACAATTACCGGAAGAAACCCGCAAAGACATACTTTCCAATTTTGCGGAAAGATGGAAAACCGATTATAACCCGAAAGGCGATTGGCAAATAGAACCTGATCCTAACATTTTCCCAGAGCAGGATTATTATTTAGTCAAAGGAAGATTTATCACTTCCGCAAAGATCAACCAGCTTTCTCAAGAAAACCAGGAACTGATCTTAGAACCTAAGAACAAACTTAGACCTACTTTGGTAGAAGAATATATTTTCGGTGGAAGACCTTTGGCGATCCGTTTGGGATTGGACTTACAAGGTGGAATGAGAGTCGTTCTGAAAGGTGATTTCGACGACTATACTTCTAAATTAAAAGATTCTTATACAAAAGAGATCGAAGAACTTACTCGTAAAAAAGCTGATACTAATCTTTCCGAAAAAGAAAGAAAAGAAGCTCAGGACAAACTAAAAGAGATCGAAAGTTATTTCGAATTAACTCCTAGCAGAAAGCTTGCTGAGTTGGAAAAAGCGAAGTTGATCATCGACAACCGTTTGACCAACCAAAACTTGACTGAGCCTCAGGTGCGTATCCAGAAGGACCAAGATTCTATCGAGGTTTCTTTACCTGGTGTTAGCAACTCTTCTCAAATTTTAGATATTATTAGAAACACTGAAACAGTGGAATACAGATTGCGAGAACCTTCTGATTCCAATGCAAACTCTAGAGGAACTTACCACGACGCGATTGAGTTGGAAGAAATGACACTCATGAATCAAGGTAAAAAGGAAGAAACCGAGATCGTTAAATTCCAGAATATTGTTAAACAAAAACTGGGAAAAGACGAGCAGGATAGATTCCTTGCAGCTATGGAGAAGAAGTACAATATCCCTGAAAAATATAAATTGTACGTAAAATGGTCCAGGGCAAATAACCCTAAGGCATCTCTTCTTCCTAGAGAATTCGTAGTTCTGGAAAGAGCTATCTCTCTGGATGGAAAGGACATGAGAAATGCACGTGAAAGTTACGACCAAAACAGACTTTCCTATTACGTTTCCTTCTCCTTAACTTCTCAAGGTGCAGAGAAATTTTTTGATATCACTTCCAAAAACGTAGGAAGACAACTTGCGATCGTTTGGGGAGACAAAGTTATCTCTGATCCAGTAATTCGTAGTCCTATCGCAGGTGGTAACGCTCAGATCGACGGAGAGTTTGGTCAAAAAGAAGCAACTGACCTTGCAAACGTGATCAGTGAGGGTGCGCTTCCAATCCCATTGAACGTTTTAGAAATGAGATTTATCGGTCCTACTTTAGGGATCGAATCTATCGAAGTTGGATTAAAGGCGGTTCTTTTAGGATTTGCTCTAGTGATCATATTCATGCTGATTATCTATAGATTGTCCGGCTTGGTTGCTGATATTGCACTTCTTGTGAACGTGATCGTGCTGATGGCACTTCTTTCTTTGATGGGATTCACTCTGACCTTGCCTGGTTTTGCGGGGATTATCCTCACAGTGGGTATGGCTGTGGATGCTAACGTTATTATCTATGAAAGGATCAAAGAAGAACTCGCAGCAGGAAAACATGTTTCTGCAGCAGTTGCTCAAGGTTTTGAGAACGCTTTCTGGACGATCATGGACAGTAACGTTACAACTTTGATCTCAGGTATTTTGATGATCAAACTTGGAAACGGTCCAATCAAAGGATTTGCGATCACTCTTTGTTGGGGTATCATCACTTCCCTGTTTACCTCCTTGTTCTTGAGTAGAATGATCATGGATCTATTGGTAAACAAATTTGGAGTTCGTAAACTCCAGATAGGATTCAAAAAACTGGAGTCCAAAAATGTTTGATTTTATAAAATATAAATACGTATCCATTACTTTCTCTACTATCCTGATCGCGGTCGGGTTTGGAGTTACTTTCGGAAAATATGGTGGGTTCGCTACTTCTTTGGATTTTGATGGAGGTTTAAGAGCCGTTGTTGAATTCCCTGAGAATGTAGAACGTAAAAACTTGGAGGAATATTTCTCCACTAAAAACTTAGAAGCTGTTTTGGTCCTAATGGATAAGGATAAAAACGATTATCAAATCGATATCGGTTTGGGATCGGTTGACCAGATCAAACAACTTTATATAGAAAGAAAAGGTAAAGATAGTATCGAAGCCAAACAAGCTTCTGCGATCGATGCATTGATCGGTCTTTTACAAGAAGACTTTAAATTAGAAAAAAAGAAAATCCTATCTGCGAACCAAGTTGGTTCCGTAGTAGGGGCCGAGTTGACTTCCACAGGGGTCTCTCTATTAGCCTTAACTCTTTTCTTCATCATGATCTATTTGAGCTTCCGTTTCCAATTCAAGTTTGCATTGGGAGCAATCTTAGCTCTAATTCATGACTTGGTGATCACAATCGCGTTTATCGGATTTTTCCAGATTAAGCCGAGCGTTCCTATCATCGCGGCTCTTTTGACATTACTCGGATATTCTATCAACGATACTATCGTGGTATTCGACAGGATCCGTGAAAATGCTGGGAACTTAAGAGATACTTTCTCTCAGGTAATCAATCTTTCGATTAACCAAACACTTTCCAGAACTTTCAATACTTCAGTAGCGACTTTGATTTCCGTGGTTGCGATCATTATCGGTGGAGCAGTAGAGTTGTATGACTTCGCTTATGTTCTTACCTTCGGGATCATTCTTGGAACATTCTCCTCAGTATTCATTGCAGCACCTCTCGTAGATATCTACGATACTCTGAGTAAGAGGTGGAAACGCTCTTGAGCGCTCTCCTCCCGGATTCTATTCGGGAGGAATTGACTCGCTATTCCTTTATCTCCACCGGATATTCTAGCCCGAATCCTCCGGTGGCCTGCGTTTTAGAAGACGCAAATACAGGTGAGATCCTCGCCTCTGCTTCCACACAAAAAAACGGACAAAACCATGCAGAAAGAGAAGCATATCGTTTGCTTCGAGAAAAATTTCCGAATGGAATATTACCTTCTCATAATGCATACGTAACCTTAGAACCTTGCTCTCATTATGGCAAAACCCCTCCTTGTATTGATCTATTTCTGGAAGAAAAACCTGTTCGTTTGGAATACGGATGGAAGGATCCGAATCCTTTGGTCTCTTCGCGTTCTGGTTTGAGTAAACTAACTGAGATCGGTGTTGATATTATTGAAAATACTGAGTTAGCCGAAATCTCTTCTAAATTTCTATTTGGTTTCAGATCCAGGATTGAAAGAAGAAGGCCCGCATTTTTACTCAAAACTTCTCTCAGCAAAGAAGGTTATTTCAGTTCAGGAGAAGGTCTCAGGGAGAAAATATCTTCTTCCGAGTCAGATGTATTTCTTTCTATGCTAAGAGCTAAAGTGGATACGATCTTGGTCGGGCCGAATACTGTGAGAGTAGACGATCCGGGTTTGGATTTTAGAATACCTTCTTCTTTGCCGAAATTCTCACCACAGATTTTGAGTGTGTCTGAGAATGCCAGTGTGAATCAAAATGCAAGTGTTAATCTAAATATAGGTAGGAACTCCTGCAAAGGATTTTCCGGACTCGTCTCTGCCGTTTTAAAATATTCTTCTAATCCAGATATACTCCAGATCCATAAAGAAAAAGAAAAAGATTATCAACCACTTAGGGTTTTCTTTTTGCCGGATCAAAATTTTATCAGCCAAAACTTTTTAGAAAAGCAAAATCAGATAAACGATCGTGTCGGAAAGAAGAACGCTGCATTCTTCTTGGATGAGAAAAAATCTTACGATCCGAAATTCTTAAGTGTATTAGAAAACCTTTCTAAGTTTCCGTTAGAGAAGGTTTCTTTCTCCGATATCACAAGAATTTTAGAAGTTTTACATTCTTGGGAGATCAACACTGCACTCGTAGAAGGTGGAAATTTTCTGTACAAACTATTTTCTCCCATACTTTCGGAAGATGATGCAATCTTACAAATCAGATCGAATACTGTTTCTTTTCCAAAAGGAATCTTGCCTGAATGGAAGGGAAAATTTTCCATGGAATGGAAGGCAGAACTTGGTTCTGATCTTTGGGAGTTGGGAAGATGTTCACTGGACTAATAGAGACTACCGGAAAAATTGAATCCGTCCAAGACACTGGAGATGGTAAAATATTTAAGGTAATAACTACCTGGAAAGATCCTGATCTTAAAAACGGTGACTCTATTTCGGTCAACGGCGCCTGCCATACTGTAACTTCTTTCCAAGACGCAGGAAACAAATTCGAGTTTTATTCTTCTTATAAAACTTTAGAGCTCACCAATTTCGGATCTTTTCAAGTAGGAACAAAAATCAATTTAGAAAGATCAGTCCAGCCTCATACCAGAATGGGTGGACATTTTGTGACTGGCCATGTGGATCTAACAGGTACTATTCTTCTTTCCGAAGAAAAAGATTCAGGCAAAGTCAGAAGGTTCGTAATTTCTCATGATCCTTCTTTCACCAAATATTTTGCGGTCCGGGGTAGCGTAACTGTAGACGGAATTTCTCTCACCATAGTGGATTCTAAACCGGGAGAGTTTGAACTAGTTTTGATCCCAGAGACTCTTATTGTCACCAATGCCTCGGAAGCATGGAAAGTCAGGGCCAAGGTAAACTTAGAGGTAGACCTGATCGCGAGATATTTAGAGCAACTCGGTAATTATAAATAGACCGGGAGTCGTTCCCAAAACTGTATCCTTGGTTCGAATTACCAACTATCAGTCTCACTTTTCCGGGCCGGCCAGGATTTATCATGGAAAAAAAACAGTCCAAGAAATGAGGTGGAATCATGATCGGCTCCATTGAACAGGCAATCGAAGATATAAAAGCGGGGAAGATGATCATTCTCGTGGATTCCGAAGATCGGGAAAACGAGGGGGATCTGGTTTGCGCCGCCGAATTCACTGATAAAGAAAAGGTGAATTTTATGGCCACCTACGGAAGGGGCTTAATTTGTTTTCCTATGGAGGGAGACAGACTCAGACAACTCGGTCTGAACAGAATGGTGGACGACCTGAGTTTGGGCGACAAACACGGGACAGCATTCACAGTTTCCGTAGATGCAAAGAATGGAACTACTACTGGGATTTCTGCCCAGGATAGAGCGACTACAATCCAAGTACTTATAGATCCTAAAACCACTCCAGGCGACTTGATGAAACCTGGCCATTTATTTCCTTTACAAGCGGTTTCGGGAGGAGTGCTCAGAAGAGCGGGCCACACCGAGGCATCTGTAGATCTTTCAAAACTTGCGGGACTTTATCCTGCGGCTGTGATCTGCGAGATTATGAATGATGATGGAACAATGTCCCGTCTTCCTGATTTGGAAAAATTCGCCGAAAAGCACGGACTGAATATTTACACAATCGAAGATCTGATCCGTTACAGAAGGAAAAAAGAAAATCTAATTCATTTGGAAGTGGAGACAACTCTTCCTACTGAATATGGAGATTTTTCTGTCAGAGCTTATTCTACCATCATAGACGATAAGGTCCATGTTGCATTAGTAAAAGGTAAAATTGATAAGAACGAACCTATAATGGTCCGCGTACATTCCGAGTGTTTTACCGGGGATATTTTCGGAAGCGGACGTTGTGATTGTGGACCTCAACTCCATTCTGCACTTTCTATGATCGCTCAGGAAGGGAAGGGAATTCTTCTCTATATGAGACAAGAAGGTAGAGGGATCGGTCTTATTAACAAACTCAAAGCTTATAATATGCAGGACCAAGGTTTGGATACTGTAGAAGCTAACGAGAAATTAGGATTTGCTCCTGACCTCCGTGAATATGGAGTGGGCGCTCAGATCCTAAAAGAAATTGGAGTTGGTAAGATGAAACTTCTTACTAATAATCCTCGTAAGATTGTTGGTTTGGAAGGTTATGGTCTGGAAGTTACGGATCGAATTCCTATAGAGATTAAACCTACAGGAAATAATCACCACTATCTATTCACGAAAAAAATGAGAATGGGGCATTTACTCGGACTGAACTAAGGTTGTAGTCTGATTTTTGCCCAAGAGCCGCTTTCTTTTTGGAATAAGATCCGATCATGTAAGCGGCTTCTTCGTCCCTGCCAAAATTCTATTTCAGAAGCTTCTAATATATATCCTCCCCAGTTTTCTGGTAAAGGAACAGTTTTGCCTTCATACTTTAGTTTGAGCTCTTCATAATGTTTATCTAAAATAGATCTATCATTAACAGGGTCACTCTGAGAAGAAGCGAGTGCTCCTATTTGGCTCGCAAATGGTCTGGAATGAAAATAGTTTTCTGAATTTTCTCTGGAAACTTTAGAGATCTTTCCTCTGATACGGACCTGTCTTTCTAATTCTGCCCAAAAAAATACCAAACAAGCATTTGGATTCGATTCTAATTCTTTTCCCTTGGCGCTTTGGTAATTTGTATAAAATTGGAATCCTTCTTTTTCGATCCCTTTTAGTAAAACGATCCTTGCATCAGGCATTCCATCTTTTCGAACAGTTGCCAATGTCATAGCAGTTGGTTCTCTTACTTCTGAATGGACAGCTTGGTCGAACCAAGTTTTGAAAAAATCGATGGGAGAATCTCCGATATCTTTTTCGTCCAGAGAAGCTTTACTGTATTCGTTACGGATATCAGAGATCTTATTTTCCATATTTCTTATAGAATGAGATCTGCCCAGTTGGGAAGTAAACCTGAATTTGAAAGCATTCTACCCAGAAATGTCAATACTAGGCCGATCGAAAAATACACTCCCATCGGGATCGGAACTTGTCTGAGACTTTCGCCTTTTTTTCTTTTCAGGACAGTGATAATGATCGCGATCCCATAGGAAGAATTTAAGAAGAAGATCCACCAAGGATGCATGCTCAAAAATGCAAATGCCGGAGCAAATATCGCATCCGCAAATCCCATACTCGCTGGAAATATAAAATATATTAAGAAGAATACGGCGGAGAAGGAAACGTACAAGATCAATTCTGCTTTGCCCGGAACAGAATCGAATAATAGATAATTTGCTAATGCTCCAAACAGAACGATAAACGGCAAATTTTCATAATCCAAAGAAAACTTTTTGAAGTCTGTGCTTGCCGCGACTAATAGATGTCCGCATAAAGCTACAAATGCAAAACTACCCAATAATTTTCCGGAAAGAAGAAAGGAGGCTACAAACAATAATCCGAATATTGCCTCGCATAAAGAATATAAGGGATTGATTGGAGTTTTGCAACTGCTGCATTCTTTTTTAGAGATCCAATATCCGAATACTGGAATGATTGCAGCACCTTTGATCTGTGTTCCACAGGATTCGCAGGCAGAAGGTTCTATTAGGATTTTCTTAAGTCTGAAAAGTTTAGAACCAATCTTTCTTTCTTTTCCATAATAGAATCTAAGGATCCTATAAGCTAAGGTAGAATAAAAACTTCCCATGGAGAAGGAGACTAAAACGCCTCCAATCCATATGAAAAAGATTAAATATGGGAATTCGGAATAGTACTCCGCCAAAATTTTCTCTTAAGAAGCCAGTTCTTTTAGTGCAGTTATGCCTCGTTTCAGATTCTCCCATTCGGAAGCGAAACTGATACGAATATATTCTTTGGAATCTACGAATATATAACCAGGAACTAAGATCAGGCCTTTTTCTTTTACAGCTCTTACAACAAAATCATCGTCCTTCTCCTTTATTTTTAAGAAGAAGTAGAATGCACCCCCGCTTTTTTTCAGCTGGTAATGATCCTTTAAATTTTCGTAAACATAATCCCTTTTTTCCTTATAATCATCTATATAAGGTTGCATCTCAGTTTTGAGAGCTTCTATTCCCATCCATTGGGTTACAGAAGGTGCACAAACCAAAGTATATTGCTGCAAAGTTGTTAATGTTTTTATAATAGGAGCAGGAGCGACTATGGATGCAAGTCTAAGTCCAGTCATACTATATGTTTTAGAAAATCCGGAAAGAGTGATTGCTCTTTCATAAAAAGATCCAACAGATAAGAAAGACTTATCATAATCGAACTTTTCATAAATCTCGTCTGAGATCAGATAAGCTCCCGTTTTTTCTGCAAGTTCAGCAAGTGCAGTTAATTGTTTTTTAGTTAAAACAGTTCCGGTAGGGTTAGAAGGAGTGGAGAAGATAATGATCTTTAACTTCTTATCCTTGAATACATTCAGATCTTCAGGTTGGAAATCTTCAGAGATCGTATTCATCTTCCCGCCGTAAATTTTGATATAAGCAGGATACATTAAGAAGTGAGGAGTTACTACAAGACACTCATCTCCTTCGTTTAAAAGAGAATTGAAAAGTAATAAAAACGCGGAGCTGATACCTGAAGTAACTAAAAGGCGATCTGGGCTTGCGTAATCGATCCCGTTTTCCTGTTTGTATTTTTGAGAAAGAGCTTCTTTTAGTTCTGGAATTCCTGCGGTTAAAGTATAAGCAGTTTTTCCGTCACGTAAGGCTTTGACTCCAGCTTCTACAATATTAGGAGGACAAGGAAAATGAGGTTGTCCAATGGAAAGATTGATCGGGTCTTTTAATGTCCCGGCAAGTTCGAATGCTTTTCGGATGGCTGAGGAATCCAAACCTTGGATTCTTTGCGCTAGTACATAATCAAGGGTACTCTGGCTCATATAAATACGCTAATGTGAAAGCCGTTTGACGAACAAACGGAAATTACATCTGCCTAATGTTTTTTTCACGCAGAGTCGCGAAGTCGCAAAGAGTTGCGATGTTGGAATTCCTACAACATACCCTCTGTGTTCTCCGTGTTCTCTGTGCGAAATTCGTTAGTGTCTCCAAAGATCAGTTGGAGTTCCCAACCAATCGTTCTCAGAAATACTGAAATGAGATTGCCTCGGAATTCCACTTTCCGGATCTTGGGGACATGGATACAATTTCAATCGCCGGCATCAAAGTACCTAAGTCTAAATTAGGAAATAACTCCGGCTCTTTAGGTTCCGATCTGGTGGAAACAGATTCCACGATTAGGAATTTGCAAAATATTCTGTATCCTCTTCTGGAATCTCGCCCTGTACTTCTTGTTGGAGATGCTGGGGTAGGTAAAAACGCACTTATCTATTATATTAATTTCAAAAGAAATCATCCAACTGCAAGATTTAGTTTTAACGAAGATACTCTTCCAGAAGATCTGATCGGTTCTTATCGTTTACTCTTGGATGGAAAAGGTTTCGCTTGGGGAGATGGGCCATTAACTTCTGCAGTTAGAAGTGGTGCAAGTTTTGTGGCGGATGAAATGAACCTTTGTCCACCTCATATCATCAAACGTTTTTCTACAGTCTATGAATCCAATTATCTAGAGCTGATCGAAGGTGATGGAACTCGTATCCATGGTGCAGAAGGTTTTAATTTTATAGGAACCCAGAACCCTTCCGAAGGATTTGAAGGACGTAAACCACTTCCTTTCGATATCACAAGATATTATTCTACAGTATTTATAGATCCTCATACTCCTGACGAGATCTTGTTCATCTTAGGAAAATTATATCCGAATATGGACACTGATATTCTCAAATCATGTATCCGTATTTCTTTAGAGACCGAGACAAAAGTAGTTTCAGGTAGTTTAGGAAAAGGTGATTTAGAAAAATATCACTTCAATATCCGAAATCTTAAAAAACTTTGTAATCGTATCCTGGCTTTAAAAGCAGATCAACCTGAGCTTAGATTCAGAGAACTCTGGAATTTTTACGTAGAACCATTCCGCAAGGAAGATGATCGCAATTCTCAAATTGAACTTCTACTCAAAGAAACTGGATTAAAATCCAAGCCGAATCTTCCTGAGCCTAAATTCGAAGTGCATAAGGGATCTTTATTCTGTAACGATAAGGAAATCCATATTACCAACGAAAATACTGCAAAAGAAATTCTATCTTCTGTTCCAATGCCTTTAAAACTAAGAGAGTTTGCGGAGAAGGTTTACTCTGCAGTTCAATTTAAAGAAAACGTTCTGATAGAATATTCTGAAGAGCAAGATCCTCAGCTCATTCTACCTTTATTTACTGAGATCAGCGGGGTTCCTTTGGAAGCGGTTCATCTTTGTAAAGGCATCCATACTGCAGATATTATTGGTGCATTAAAGCCGATCGCAGGATCTCAAGTAGGTTGGGTTGATGGTCCTCTTACTAAAGGGATTAGAGAAGGTGGAAATATCCTGATCACAAACCTGGAAGCTGCGGGTGCAGAATTAGTAGAAAAATTGAATATGCTTACGGATGATGCAAGAGCGCTTGTTCTTCCTCCTGAAAGTTCCGAAGATAAACCTCTTTCTTTAAAGGAAGATTCTCGTATCTTTGCACTTAAATTATTCAGAAAGACTAAGTCTACTCCTACTATTTCCAGAGCATTCCGTAACAGATTTACTTCTGTTCTATTCCCTGAGCTGGAAGATATTGCAACACTTAAAGAAATCTTAAACTTCTATCTGCCGGAAGGAGATCTTGTCTCTAAAATGGCGGAGTTTCATACCAAGATTAAGGATCTTGCCAAAAAGAGAACCATTGGTTCTGCAAATTTGATGCCTTATACATTCGGACTTTCTAATCTTCTACAATGGAAGGATCATATTCTTCGTTATGCAGATGAGTCTCTCGGAAAAGAGGGACTACGTGAAATTGCACTTAGAGGCGGAAAGATCGCTTACTCTAACCAAGTTTCAGATCCTGGAGAGAGAAAAGAGTTGGAGAGAATTTTAGAATTCTCCTTATCAGGAATCGAGATTGTATCGGACTTCTTCCAAACTTTGGAGGATAAGAAAAAAAAAACTCTGACCCCTTCTACCGAAATAGAAAAGAAACGTTGGTGGGATCCAGAACTTCATAAGAGAGAACCTCTTACTGGAAAAGCGGAACTCAAAAACTCGGGAAGAGAATTAAGGGAAGGCCTGGAGATCAATACTCCTGAAACAGGTGGCCAAAGAAAAGAAGGACCTGATGCCTGGTACGGACAAGAGACCAGAGGAAACATGGGCCAAGGTGAACCTGCAGGCGGAGGTGGAGCCTGGGGTTATCGCACTGAAGAATTATACAAAGCATTCTTAGCAAAACGTAGAATACTTTGGGAATACACAATCCAAACAAGCATCAAAGAATTTAAGGAAGTATTCGGACGCAGTTTGGAAGAGGTAGAACTGAATCTTGAAAGACTTTTTGATCCGGAGATAGATATCAACCGGATGTATAGAAGCGAAGGTTCTCGCATTGACACTCGAAAATATATATCCTTTCTCTCCGGAAAAGGGGACTCTAAAGTATTCGATAAGACTACAATCGATAAGGACGAGGAAAAACTAAAAGGTGTAGAAGTTGCCTTTCTGGTTTCCAAGTCCCGTAGGATCTTCAACTTCGAATATTCAGTCGCTACATTATCCGCTATGCTCTCCAGCGCTCATATCTTGGATGAACATGATGTAAACTTCTCCGTAACAGCTTATTCGGATAGAATGAACCGAAAAGACAGGATCGATCTAGTCCAAGTGAAACGAATGGACGAATACTTCGATTCTAAGAAGGAAGAAGAGATGTTTGATTCTATCCGATCCGACTGGCAAGGGGATTCAATCGAAGAATACCAGCTCTTAGAACAGATAGAATCCTACTTTTCCCCGGAGGCCCAGACGAAAATACTGGTTATGATTTCGGACTTTAGGGGACAAAGGGGTAAAACGGAGATCGAACACGAGATCCAATCCCGAGACAATAAACGTCTAAAGGCAGAGATCCTTAAACATTCGAATAAAAATTACGTGTTTTTGGGTGTGGGACTCGGACGCAGATATATTGCGGAGCATTTATTTCCGGATTCTATCCAAATCACTTCTGAAAACTTTTATAATATGCCGAATTTAATCGGAGCAGAACTGGGAAGATTGATCCTCACTCACCATTCTTCCCGATAACGGTAAGCGCGGGTTAATCCCGCGCCTGGGAACTATGGCAACGAAGAAGGAAAAAGACAATAGCCCTCAACCTCTGGTAAATAAAAAAGCCAAGTTTAACTTCGAATTGATCTCATTCATCGAAGCAGGCATCGTTTTGTCTGGATCCGAAGTTAAAAGTCTCAGAGAAAAAAAAGCAAACCTGACTGATGCATTTGCTAAGATTAAGAATGGAGAAGTTTACCTGGATAGTTTTTCCATTACTCCGTACAAGAACGGAGGATATACAAACCATCCTGATATTCGCCCACGTAAACTTCTATTGAATAGAAAAGAGATAGATAAACTAGATAAACAGATCAAAGAAAAGGGATTGGTGCTCGTCGCTACTAAAGTATATTTTAAAGACAACCGTTGGGCGAAAGTGGAGTTAGCATTAGGAAAACCTAAAAAACTCTACGATAAACGGGAAGATATGAAAAAAAGCGACGCAAAACTGGAAATCGCGAGAGCGATGAAGACCAAGAATTACTCCTAAATGTCCTCTAAAAAAAGAGTTCCAATTATTAGCATTGTAGGACGCCAGAACGTTGGCAAGTCCACATTATTCAACGCACTTCTTAAAAAGAAATTAGCGATCACCGAAGATTATCCTGGTGTGACGCGTGATGTTCTTCGTGCTCGTGTTTTAAATCCGGAGAGGGGGCTTGATTTTATTCTCGCCGATACTCCGGGTCTGGATATAGAAAGACCAGAAAGTTTAGAAGAAGCAGTTCTCGAAAATGCTTTCAGACAAGTTGCTGAATCAGACCTTGTAGTTTTTCTTTTAGATCTACATGAAGTTACTTCTTATGATTCCAGACTCATTGATAAATTCAGAAAAGATCCGGAACTAAATCAGATACCAGTATTGTACTGCGTAAACAAAGTGGATCATCCGGAAGACGAAGAAGATCTAGATTCTTTTTATAAGATGGGTTTGTCTGAGATCCTACCAATTTCTGCCATAGGAAGAAGGAACCTGCCTCTTCTTTTGGAAAAAATTGCATTCTTACTTCCAACTGCGAAAAGAAAAAACCAAACCACGGAAGAAGGAGAAACACCTTCTACTTCTACGGAAGATTTCAGTCTTGCAATCGTAGGTAAACCAAACGCTGGAAAATCCAGTTTATTAAATGCACTTTGTGGATATGATAGAGCAGTTGTGAGCGAAGTTGCAGGAACAACTAGAGACTCTGTGGATACCACCGTTACATTTGACGGTAAAAAGATCCGTATCACAGACACTGCAGGTATCCGTAGAAAATCTGATAAGGCAGAAGCCTTGGAATTTTACTCTTACCAAAGAACAAAAAGAACCATCGAAAATTCGGATGTGGTCATTCATCTTTTAGATGCGCTCAAAGGATTTGGAGAATTCGATAAAAAGATCGTAGGAATGCTCCAAGAAGAAGGAAAACCATTCTTACTCGCTGTAAATAAATGGGATGCAATAGAAGATAAGGATAATGATTCCTTTAAAAACTACCAAGAACGTTTATACTCCAGATTTCCTCTCTTAAGAGAGATACAAATTATCACTCTAAGCGCTAAGGAAAAACAAAGAATTCATAAGATGATGGAGATGACCATTGATCTAGCGGCTCGTTCTAAGAAAAAAATCTCCACTTCTGAATTGAACCAATCGCTTAGAGCTTGGATGGCGGAAGCAGGTAGGTCCTTCTCCGCAAACAAACCTCCTAAGATGTTGTATTGTACTCAAGTTTCTGTTTCTCCATTTCATCTTATCTTATTCGTAAACCATATAGATTATTTTAAATCCAATTTATTGGCATTCATTAAGAAGAAGTTAACTGAGAAATATAATTTGAAAGGGATACCGATCCGTTTAGAATTGAGATCTGATAGAAAATGAACGAACTGTATTCATATTTTTTACCGGCATCTTTTCTTTTAGGCTCTATTCCTTTTGGATTTTTGGCCGCTAAATATAAAGGCATAGATATCAGGAAAAAAGGAAGCGGGAATATCGGTGCCACAAATGTAACCCGTATGCTTGGTTGGAAGATTGGACTTCCAGTTTTACTTTTAGATATAGTTAAGGGAGCAGTTTTTCCACTCACCATCCGATTGATCTACGGAGAATCCCAAGAGTTACTTTCTCTTTTTTGCGGAGTTGTTGCTGTCCTTGGTCATATGTTTTCTCCCTTCTTAAAGTTTAAAGGGGGGAAGGGAGTGGCGACTAGCTTCGGAGTATTTGCAGTGCTTGCTCCAGGACCAATACTAATCACATTGATTGTATTCTTAAGTTTGAAAAAGATCTATGGATTTGTGTCCATCGGTTCTATCGGAGGAGCAATCACTCTACCCATTTCGTATTATCTGCTTTCTTTAATAGAAGGAAAAAGTTTTAATACACCTATCTTTTGGGCCATAATATGTATCAGTTCTACAATCTTGGTTTTACATAGAACCAATCTGATCCGATTGATCAAAGGCCAAGAGTTTGCTTCTGATAAAGAGAAGTATAAAGACCAAGAATAAAGTTTTTCTAAAATTTCCCAAGCTCAGTTTTAGGCTTGAATTTGGAAGGGATCGGATTTAGAAATCTTCCTTAAGGTATGATTCACAAGGAGATAGACGAAAACCGTACCAGAGAAGAGAAGATCGATAGTCTAAATCGATTCTTGCAAGCTCATCCTTTGGCGGAGATCCAAGATCTATACAAATGGCTCTATTACGGAGAATTTGGCGAGATCGCCATCCAGGAATTTTATACTGAAAAGAAAAATGCTCCTGCTCTTCATTCCATGCTCGAAGAGTTAAGATTTGACGGAGATAATAATATTTCTCCTGAAAATGTTTGGGAACCACTTGGTTTTTCGCAAAGATACCTGATGATCTATCTTACACCTTATTATAATATGGAATATCCATTGATGAGAGTTGTAAATCTGATCCAAAGATCCTCTGCATTCCAAGGTTATCGAATGAGATTTAAATTGGATTGGATCTTACTCAAAGACGAAATCGTTTCTAGAAATATTGGATTTTCCAAACAAGACTTTATCAATTTCGAAGACAGGATCCAATTCCATCAATTGCCTGAATTGGATTTTTCAGATACATTTAAACAAAATTATCCGGCCGCTAAAAGAATTATCGCAGGCAAATTATTCTTCGAATATTTTCCAGAATTCATAGGTGAACCAAGAGGGTTTACCTTACTCGAGGATGAAGCAGGTTCTTCCATTCCAGAAGAGGAAGAAGAGATGGTTTATACTCGTTGGGAAGGAGAAGGAGAGGCATTGTAAGAGCCCCTGCAACCTACTCTGATTCGCTTGTTGGAGTTCCTACAAACGGTGCAAAACTTGCCTTTTTTCCTCGAAATTTCTTTCTTTACAAAACTTCCCGAATAGTCTAAATTTTGTAAAAATAGGATTCGCAGTTATGTTACAAGAAATCAATGCAGCCGGAAGTAATAACCGAGCGGCCCAACAATTCTCCCAATCCGAATTCACTATCCGTAATATGCCGGATCGTCTTCACCCGCTTAGCAATATGGACACAGTTGTTACAGCGCCGAAGAGTCTCGCCAAGGTAGGCGTAAATACCGACGATCAAATGACACGCAGGGGTTATCTAATCGATCTAAATGCATGATCTTTCAGATACAGACTAAATCGAGAGGAAAACCCGGCCCAAGGCCGGGTTTTTTATTATACTCCTCTTCAAGAGGTGAACAAAAAAACTGGTAATGAGGCAGAACTAGGGATGTTCCAAAATCAATCTATAAAATTCTTTATCCTACTCGTGATCGCCATGGTGAGTTGGGGATTCGCCTGGCCTTCGGCAAAATCAATCGTGGGCACGGAACCTCCGATCGTAATCGTATTCTGGAGGTTCTTAGCAACGGCGCTTTCTTTAGTTCCAGTTCTGATCATCAGAAAAGAATCAATCGCCTTACCTGATAAAAAAGGATTACTACAGGTTGTAATAGGCGCAGTATTATACACGATATACAATCAATTCTTCTTATTAGGACTTAGCCAAGGTTTGGCCGGAGCAGGTGGAGTACTCGTTACCACAATGAATCCGATCTTTACGTATATTTTGGTCCACACATTCCAAAGAAAACTTCCTTCCGGGAAAGAATTCATAGGTTTATTCATAGGATTAACCGGCGGATTCTTACTCTTAAAAATTTGGGAAGGAGATTGGACGTTACTATTCCAATCAGGAAACGTTTACTTTTTACTTTGCGCATTTAGTTGGGCGATTTTAAGTATGAATAGCCATAGCACGGGACAAAGAATGTCTCCTATGGTTTATAGCTTTTATGTATTCAGCATTGGAACAGTTCTGGATCTATTTCTTGCATTTCCATATGATCTAGGCGGAGTGATGGATAATGATTGGAATTTCTGGGTTCAGTTACTTTATCTTTCCGTAATATCTACAACTTTCGGGACTACAGTGTATTTTTATGCATCCAGTAGATTGGGATCCAGGACGGCGAGTTCGTTTATATTCTTAGTTCCAGTCACGGCCCTCTTCGGAAGTTGGATCTTTTTGGGAGAAGAGCCTAAATTAAGCACATTACTTGGCGGATTATTTGCTATTTCTTCAGTGATTATATTAAATAGAACGCAAGGTAAAAAAGAAGAAGTTTCTGCAACGGAAGAAGAGCTAGAAGTTCCGAATTAACCCCAATTACTTTTATAAAAATGTTTACCCTTAGGAGCTACCTGGAAACCTTCCGGGTGCTCCACGATTAGACTGGCTTCTTTTAGATCTTCTAAATGAGGCCTTAAATTCCATTCGGTAAGAGAAGTATTCAATTCTAAATCCCTCATTGTAAGAAATCCTCCTTCGGAGGACGCCCTATAAATATCTTGCAGGATTTGATTTTCAACGCTACTCATTGAAACCGTTTTTTAGTATAGGCGAGGAGCGGTCACGTCCAAAAATACATAGGCACCCGATTCTACTTCTCTGCTAAAAACAATCAGATCTTTCACCGCGTCGCTATCAAAGTAACGCTCACTCATTCCCCAATCATCTGGCTTTCTCATAGAATCTCTAAGCTGTCTGTAAAAATAGGGGAGGTAAGACCAGTTTTTACCGATCCCGTGGCTTGTTTCTCTAAAAGAATCTTCTCCTGTTCTCATATAATAAGGAGACAATTGAGTTCCCTTAGAATCAGTAATATATACCCTATGGATCTCTTTAGAAGATTGAAAAACTGTATAAGCATCGATCAAATATCTATTAGCTATTTTTAATATAGGAAAAGGACTTAGAAATTCCCCTAAAGTCAGCCGGATCTTATTCTCAAAATTCAATTCCTGACGAAGTGCTTCCATTTTTTTCTGATGAAAAAATTTCACCATTTCTTTGATAGATAAAGAAGGTTCCTTGCCCGTAGAAAGTTCTGCTCCCGGTCTCAAAAGTAAAAATCCCTGTAGGAATCTTGCTCCTCCTTCCAATGCAAAATACAATTCTTCCTGGGTTTCTAAGCCCTCATATAGAACAGAAGCTCCTAAGGAGAACGCCAAGTCACGTATATGTTCTAATACTTTTCTGACAGAAGGAGAACGAGAAGATGCTCTTATTAATCTAAGATCTAATTTTAAAAAGTCCGGGCGGAGAAGTCCCACTCTTTCTATACCAGAAGCCTCCGATCCTAAATCGTCCAGAGCGATCTTGAATCCGTAAGCGCGGAGAAGGTCCACTGCGATCCTTAATGAGTCCAGGCTTCCAGAAAATTCTTCTTCAGTAACTTCTAAGATGATACGATTCGGTTCTATTCCATATTCTCTGGCTAACCGTAATAATCGAAAGGAATCAATCCTTTCATTTTCCAATTCTCTATAAAGACGATTGGGAGAAATATTCAGGAATAATTTAGATTGGTCCGGATGTACTTTAAGTTTTTCTAATGCTTTCGTCCAGAGGCCTTCTTCTAATTCTCCCAGTTCAGAATCGGATAGCCCTGCCTCAGCGGAGAATAAATAACCTGCAGAAACAATATCGTCTCCAGTTTTCTTACGTGCCAAAACCTCATGAGCGAAAATTTGCCCATCTTCAACAGACAAGATCGGTTGGAAGAATGGTATAATTTCCGTTTCTTGTTCCTGGAGGATCATTGTTCGTTATCTTGGATATTGTTATCGTTATAGCAAACTTAAATCCAGAATCGAATGAGTTTTGAATCCAAATACGTTAATATTATTAATTTAGTTTAATATAATTTAAACCGTAGGAAGAACCTCTAAAAACTTCGCAGGACGTTTGCGATTCAGATCTAATAAGGCCCATTCTGTGCTCGCTTGGCAGGCGACCTTACCATTCGACAAAAGTATTTTTTGCTCGAAGACCGCTCTTGTAGGAGAAGTCAAAACCAGATCAGACTCGATTGTGATCTCTTCTGGATAAGAGATCTCTTTTATAAATTTCAGATTTAAATTTAAGATCACCGGACCAAAACCTTTGTCTGCGAATTCTTCCATTGGAGCACCCCATTCTCTCATGGCTCTCATTCTGGCCTCATCCAAATAACCTTGGTAGTTCTTATTATTTACATGTCTGTTTGCGTCCAACTCGTCCCATCTTACATTTAAAGAATGTTTATGGCCTTCTCTGATTTTTTGTGTTTCTGCAGTTTCCATTTTTTATTCCTTATGGTCCAAAATGTGTATTAGAAATTTGTAAAAGTTTTCTGTTGGTCCCAATGAACCGCTTGCTCTACCTACAAGAAGGGCTCCTCTCCATGAGGATTCCAGAAACAGAGCGAATTCTCTATCAGTGCCGGAAATATTCAATTTTTTGAACGATCTCGCTTTCTGGCTGACAACTGCCAGTTGGTCCAAGGCGGAATCGAAATAGTTTTTGAGAGGTTTTTGTAGAGAAGTTTCAGAATGGCCTAGCTCCTGGCCGAATACATTGACTAAGCAGGAGACACCTTCTTTTAGGTTTTTTTTCTCCAGTTTGATCCTTTCTTTATATAAATTCAAAAGAGAAGATATCGGATCTTCTTTTGTTTTTTGAAGGATCTTTTCATTCCATAAGATTGCATTTTCAGAATAGTATTCTAAAACCTCTGACGCAAAGTCCTGTTTAGTGGGAAAATAATTATAAAAGGAAGCCTTGGGGATTTCGGCCTCGTCTGCGATTTCTTGGATACCTGTTGCTGAATATCCGAATTTACGAAAACGATCAATCCCTTTTAGGATAAGAGTATGCCTCTTCTCCTTTGCAGATTCTGCACTAATTCTCATACAAAATTAATACGACCGATTGGTCGCATTAATCAAGTCTTTTTTCTTTTTCTAAAATTTTAGATAATAGGGGAAGGGTAACTAAAACCAGTAAAACTTCCAAGGCACCATATAGAATTCCTGTAAATTCGAGGCCGGAGGCCCTATCATATATATTACTGAAAGTTTCTTGGGCGGAGATTGAGACTAATGGCCCTAGGAGAAATCCCAAGGAACCGAGTCCTGTAAACACAGTCATTACGCTTGCATTAAAACCGCTGGGCGCAAGTGAAGAAGCAAGTCTCATCGCAGGCACATACATGATCCCAGCACCAATTCCGCATGCGATCATGGACAGGTATAGTCCTGAAGAAGTATTCAAAAATCCAGTGCTTGCCTGTGCGATCCCATAAATGAAAGAACCGATCCAAACTAAAGAGATGGAATTCCATCTTCTGGAAAGTAGCGCAGCAGGAAGAGATAATACACTCATGAGTAGGAACATGACTCCGAAAAGTCCACCTACTTGTCCTGGGGAAAATCCTAGATCTTCTCTTAAATGTAAATTTAAAGAACTTAAAAAATAACCTACAGTGAAACGATCCACAAAATGGAAAGCAATAGGGACGAGTAATAATGGAGAAAGTGCCAAGGCCGTTTTTGTTTTTTGCCAGCCTTCCCATTCTAATTTTTTGAGATTACCTTCTTCTAAAAAGAAAAAAGCCAAAATCCCCAAAAACAGAAGAATGAATCCTCCTACAAAAAATGGAAGAAGTGGGTTTTTATTCCCTAAAAATCCAAGAGATTGACCAACACCGCCTCCTAATGTAAGAAGTGTTCCGCCTAATCCGAATAAAATTCCTTTATTATAAAAACTAGATGTTTGGTCCTTCTCTTTATCTGAAATACAGGTGAGAAGTAGACCTATCACAAAAATATGCGCCCCTCCTTCCAAAAATCTCAAAACAAAAAGAGAAGAGATATTTGGCATAAATGGGAGAAGGGCTAGCAAAAACGCGTCCAATATAGCAAAAGTTCCGATTAATTTTTTTCTGGTTCCTAATTTATCCGATAGCCATCCAGCTAACGGTGAGAATAAAAAAGAACCAAGCATCGCGGAACTCTGGAACCAGGCTACTCCGTATCCGGTTCCACCCAATCTATCTTTTATGATCTCTTTATATACCGGCACGATCATCGTAACCGGTAGCATTGCTAAAAAGATGAAGGATAATGTAATCCAGGGAAAAGAATCCGCCCCCAAGGAGGAGGATCCTTTTTTGGCAGATACTTTTAACAAAGATCAGTGCCTCGCAGGACTCGCTAAAACTTCATCGAATTTGGCTTTGCCTATAGAAGAGATCAATGTTTCTTCCAACTCGTCGAAAATTTTTCCGTTCAATTTAAAAACTTCGTTAGCTTCTTGTACTATTTTTTCTTTTTCGGAATCGGAGAGAGAAAGGGAGTCTAAAGCAGTTCTATATTTATCTTTAAAATCTTTCGGGCTGGAGATCTCAGGAAACTCGTAAAAATCCAGACCTGATGTTCCTTCTATTCCTAAAGCTTTAGCGGCTACTCTTTTTAAAATCTGTCCGCCAGAAAGATCTCCTAAATAACGAACATAACTATGGGCTACTAATAATTCCGGAGAAGTATTTGCAGTTTCTCTAATATGTTTTACGTAAGCTTCTGTAGCTGGAGTAATTTTTGGAGAATGTCCCGGTTGGAAAAAATGTGCCAGGTCTTTTTCGATCATCCCTTTTCTATATAATTCCGGGAATCTGATCTTTCCTACGATTGGATGGTCTTTTTTATTTTCCAACTCTTCTTCCATCGCTGCATAAACGAAATAAAAAGATTCCAAATGTTTAGCGTAACTTTTTGGCTCTAATACTCCTTTCATAAAGCAGCGAATGAATGCGTTGTTTTCCGCAATGGTATGAGATTCGGAGGTTCCGTCTCTTAATGCTTGGGCTAGGCTCATGGGGTTTCTCCTGACAATACTGTGACAAATGTTCAATTTTAGGTTTGAGAGTCAATCTCAAAAATGAGAAAAAGAAGAGGGATTTGTATCAAGAAAGGAGCTTGGAATTTAATCCTCCATATCCCAGAAAAAGTCCTTATTCGTTAGTTCTGACTCTTCCGTTTTTGCAATGGAGTTCCTAGCATCTGGCTCAGAAGATACAGGAAGATCCGAACCAAGTCGTTCCAGGTCCTGGGTCTCTTTTTCCCAATATTCTTCGGTTCCGAAATGAGGAAATGCATTCGGGAAAGACGGATCTTCCCAACGTTTTGCAATCCATGCAGAATAATGAATATAACGTAAGCCTCGCAGCGGTTCGACCAAATCGAACCAAGATTGGCGAAATTCACGGAACTCTCTATAACCTTCTAAAAAGATCTCTCTTTCATACTCCGACGCCGAATCGCCAAAGGGAAGAAGCATCCAAAAATCTTGGACTGCGGGCCCGGTCACAAAATCATCAAAGTCTATAAAACAAAGTCCGTCTGCGGTTTGTATTAAATTTCCTTTATGACAATCTCCATGAATACGATGAAATGGCATGTCTTTAGATGCTTCGGAGAATGAGCTAAAAATTCGATTGGCAGCTTCTTCGTATCTTTTCCAGAGATGAGTTGGTAGGAACTCATTCTCCTTTAGGAAACGTAGCGGTTCCTCTCCGAAATTTTTGAGATTATATTCTATCCTATGTTTTGACGGTTTAGAGGCCCCGATATTGTGGATCCTCGCAAGTAGTCTTCCTGTTTGGACTAAATTGTTTTTGTCCAACTCTTCTACTAATCTTCCTTTTTGGAGAGGCCAGATCGTATAATAAATTCCTTTTGTTTCTCGGACAGTGACTCCGTTTTCTAAAGGTAAAGGAGCAACTACAGGGATCTCTCCTTCTTCTAACTCTTTTAGAAATGAATGTTCTTCTAATATTTGATTAAGAGTCCAGCGTGCAGGGCGGTAGAATTTTACTACGAGTCTTCCACCTTCTTCTAAGCCAACATCATAGACTCTATTTTCTAAACTGTTTAATGCGAGGCAATGTCCGGAAACTGAAAATCCAGCATCTTCTACTGCTGATAAAACGGAATCTATATCGAGCCGGTTGTAGAATTCTTTCCCTGGGATTTCCATGATTGCTAGTATCCGTATAGAAACTAGCAATCATAGGATTTTTTATTATTTTGCGACTGCTGCTTTCGCCGCGAGAGCTGCAAATTCTTCCCTACCGAAAGCAGTTCCTGCAATTCCCCATCCACCTTCTGCAGCCTCAGTTAGAAGTACCCAAGTCCGAGAGGCCTGGCTTGGATCTCCAGAGATCTCTGTAACGATCTCAGTGATTTCTTTCACAAGTTGTTTTTGTCCGTTTCGATTCAATACACCTGGGGGAGTGATGACTTGGACACGGACCGTTTTCGCTAGAGCATCTGCTGCTGTTTGGACGGCAGAGGCTTGCATTTTATGGATATAAGCGGCGGTATTTTGTAAATGAAGTGGGCCAGGTTCCGTTACTCCTTCCGCACGTAAAACTGCTCGGGTTAGTTTTTCCCCGAGTTGGCGATCCTTCTCCGCAGGAAAAAGATCATTTGGTGCATAAACGTCGATCATTGGCATAAAATGGCTCCTAAAATTATTCTGGATTATAATCGTCATCCAGAATAAGGATGAAAGTCTTTTGACAATCGTGTCAACTGTAAAAACTGGAGTATTGAATAATGGGCCATTCACAAACGAATAAATCAGAAAGTAGGGAGAAGATCCTGAGAGCCGCAGCTGACCGTTTTCGGGAATTCGGAGTCAACGGTATCGGTTTGGACGCACTTATGAAAGAAGCCGGTCTGACTCACGGCGGCTTTTATCGTCATTTTTCCTCGCGAGAAGAACTAGTAGGGGAAGCTATCGAAAAAGCTCTCCAGGACGGAAGTCGAAATGTGCAGGATACTGTTTCAAGAGGAAAGGAACTTTCTTTAGAAGGTTTGGTCGATGCTTATTTGAGTAAACGCCATCGGGATAATTTAGCAAGCAGTTGCGCAGTAACTTCACTTTCCGCAGATACGATCCGAAGTAATGAACATGGAAGATCGGCATACACCCGCCAAGTGAAAGCTTATCTAGATTTGTTGAATGGGCTCATCGAAAAGAAAGAAGGTTCCGAGGAGAAAGTTGTATTAGCTTTATCTACATTAGTAGGTGCTTTGTCTATTTCGAGAGCGGTGAATGATCCGAAACTTTCCAGAGAAATTTTAAAAACTACGGCAAAAGAATTAAAATCCTATTTGCAATCGTGATAAATGGGCCCTGCGACTTTGTGCGGACAATCTAATCCCCAGCCAGAAGTTTTCTGCGGAGCATTGTAAATTCTTTCAGGATCGCGCCTAAAAATAATTCTTTTTTGCGTGTCTCGTCTAGCTTATCTTTATGGCGAAGAATATATACTTCCGTTTTTCGGATTAAATATCTTAAGTCTTCCCAAGTACCTAATGTATCTTTGAAAAGAGAGAGTAGATCCGAATAAGCTTCTTCTTTTTTTTCCGGTTTAGAAAATTCGTTTTTGATCTTATCTATTGTTTCTAATAATTCTTTTTTGAATTCTGTAGGAGATCCAACCAAGGTTTCTTGGATCAATTCAGGTTTCCAGGCAGGAAATTCTTTCCAGAAGTATTCGTGATTTTGAAATCCCTTTAGGATTTGAGTGGCTTCTTCCGGTCCTATATTTCTCGCATTTTCAATATTGGCACCTTGCGTGTTTACGTTATAAACTGGAAAGTCCAAGGATTTGGATGATTCTTCAAACCAATGTCTATACAAGTCCAATACATAATCCGTTAATACTTCTCCGCCTGTTACGGATGGAACGTATCTTGTGTCTCTTTTTCGGACTACTGCTTCATTGATTTTTTCTAAACTTGTTTTTCTAGTAAGTAAGGTAAGCCATTTTTCATTATGATGAGTCCCAGTAGAATGGATCTCTCTGCCTGAATAAGCCAAATCCTGGCCCACTAAAAAGCAGGGTTGGCATCCGAGACTTCTCAACAAATCAAATGCAGTTGTAGCAACACTTCCCCCAGATTGAACATCTCCAATTGGGCCAAGCAAAGATTCCGCGCTGGAACTTCCTGCAGTTGCTTCTCTTTTTAATTCTCCGGAAGCATCTACCAAATATTTTGCAGTGATGCTATGGACTACTGATTTAAATTTCAAATTTCTTAATATAGGAGGAGAGCTAACCAAATCAGCAAAAAGAGGAATTTCCGACGTATCTTCCCCCAAAAAATGGAATACTGAATGAGTTTGTGCATCTAATGTCATCACTCCATCAGGTATGATCCCATATTTGAGAAGTACTTTGAGAGAAGTATCACAGGACATTACAAAAACTTTATCTCGTATACTTTTGATCCATTCACATTGTCTGCGTAAGTTTGGTCCCGCAGATACAAGTAGGGACGGTACTCCGTTAAATTTTTCCTTTAAGGATTCTATTTTGGTCCTGGGACTTGGGGGGGATAAAAAGTTTGCGGTATTTACGAGAGAATTTCTCACCCAAATTCTTTCGAATTCAAATTTGGTGAGTAGATCACTCATCTTGGAAGATAAAATTTTTCGAAGTCTTATATCTGTTTCCGCATAAAACATTTCTTCCAAGGAAACACTTGCTGCGTTCCTAAGTATTCTGATCCCGGAAACTCTTTCTACAGGAAGTGACTCTAAATAATTCCAAAGAAGAGAAAGTGAATTTTCTCCTAAGAATAAATGTCTTCCTGGGACTTCCATCACAGGTTCCAACCATTCTTCCCAAAGTGAAAAGAGTAGATCTCTATCCTTGTCTATGAGTAATAAAATTTGTCCTGGTTCTAATTTGGATTCTACCTCTCTGATCAAATGTGGATTTCCAAGTCCTAAAATAGCGACTAGATCCGTGGATTGAATGGAGACCGAATCTAATTGTCGTTTTGCTTGGGTAAAAGGAGAAACTGAACTTGCTAATGCTCTTCCTTTTTTAGAGAGAAAGAACTCATTTTGGTTTTTGGCCGCTTCCAGTCGGAACTCCAACATTTCAGTAGGAGGATTTTGGAAATACAGGCTAAGATACGGTTTTTTCCCGAATATTTCTCTTGTTTTTTCCGGGAGATCGTGAGACATAATACTCCTAAGCATTCCAGAGTCCGCCCGATTCTGGTCACTTGCAATCAATTTCCCAAAGAAACACAAAAATACATATGTATCTCAAAAGCCTGAATATTGTTGGATTCAAGACCTTTGCGGACGAGACAGAAGTTCTTCTCGATCCGGGATTTACCGCAGTTGTAGGACCTAACGGTTCCGGAAAATCGAATATAGTCGACGCTTTAAAATGGGTCTTCGGTGAAAAATCCGCCAAGGGTCTTCGCGGTGATAAGATGGACGATGTCATCTTTCACGGTTCGGAAGCTCGTAAGCCTGCGGGTTTCGCAGAAGTCAGCGTAGTTTTCGATAATTCTTCCAAACTGATCAAGATGGATTATCCAACCATCAAATTGACCCGCAGATTATACGCGGATGGAAATAACGAATATCTAATAAACGATTCTCGTGTTCAACGTAAGGAAATCGAAAAGATCTTACTCGATACTGGTATCGGAAAATCAAGTTACTCTATCATGGAACAAGGAAAGGTGGATCGTATCCTTCATTCCAAACCGGAAGAGAGAAGGTTGATCTTCGAAGAGGCTGCAGGTATTTCCAGATTTAAGATGGAAAGACAAGAGGCTCTTAAAAAACTTTCAGACACGAACCAGAACCTTCTTCGTATCCAAGACATTATGAATACGATGAAGAAGGAGATGGAAGTTAAGGAAAAACAAGCGGAGAAGGCGGAAGAATATTTCAGGCTCAAACAAGAATTGGATGAGACTGATAAGATCATTCGTTATATCAAATTTTCTACCTTAACCAAGAAACATGAAACTTCTGAGAACGAATTAAAAGAAATTAAAGAAAAGAACAGAGTTCTACTGGAAAGAATTTCTGTGGAGACTGGCAGGATTGAAGAGTTAGATCATCTTAAGTCTGACTTGGAAAAGAAGGTTGCAGAGATTGACAAAAAACTTTTGGATCATCTCACCCAAACCCAGATCCAAAAAGATAAAGTTGAGAGCAATAAAGGTATTATCCTAGATTATTCTGATCGTATTTCAGATATTAGAGAATCCTTAACTAAGGAAGAATCTGCCCAAAGCCTTCTTCAGATCGATAAAGAGAAATTAGAAAAAGAAGCAATTGATCTGGAAGGGGAAAGTAAATCTCTGGAATTGGGGATTGAAGAACTTCGTAAAAATAAAACAGATATCGAAGCCAAGATAGAGGCGGAAAATACTTCCATCCAAGAGAAGGAAGCTCGGATCCAGTCCAATGATAAACGACATGTGGAACTGAGAGAAAGACTGAAAGAAGTTATATTCGATCTAATTTCTCAATTGGAATCCCGTAAAAAAGAAGCACAATCAACCGAACAAGAAAGAAACCGTCTGAAGGAACTCCTACTGGGAGAGGCTGATCGTATTCATTCTGTCGAAACAGAACTTAAAACCGCTTTGGATTCTTATACAGGAGAAGAGACTAAAAACAAGATCTCTTATCTGGCTGGAAAACTAGAAACTGAAAAGTTCAGATCTCAACTGGGAGAATATTTCTCCTTAGAAGACAGCATCCGCAGTTTATTATTTGATAGAGACGGATTTTTATCCCAGAAAGAAGGTTTAGACCAAGAGATAGAAGATCTGATCTTGGAAAATGAAAACCTTACCAGATCTATCAAAGAATCCGGATTGGCAATCGAAGCTTTGAGAGAAGAAGCAGAGAATATCCGTGAAAAGATCGTTTATTTAGAAAAACGGATCTTAGAATTAAATTCTGAAAAAAATGCTAAATTAGAATCCGCTAAGTCTCTTTCCGTAAGGATAGAAGAGACTGAAAAAAGAATTTTGGCGGCTCAAGAGTCCATCAAAACTTTAGGCGTTAAAAAAACAGAATTCGAAAAAGAAGTGATCGAACTGGAACAGCAGATCGAGAACAGATATAACGAATTTTTGGAAATGAGCCGTGCTTTAGATTCTGAAAAAGAAGCACTTCGAAATATTGTAAAAGAGATCCAAGGTCTTAAAAACGAGATCCAGAAAAACCAAGAAGACTATAAGAACTTATTCCCTATCCTGACTGAAAAGGAAAAGGCAGTTTCAGTTTATAAGGTCCAACTGGAATCTTTCTCAGAAGAATTGTACAACGATTATTCTATCTCCGAGCAGGAACTTGCTGACGAATTCAAAGACAAGAAGCCTGAAAAAGGGGAAAGTGAGACAAAACTCAAACGTTTGAAATCTGATATCCAAATGTTGGGATCTATCAATCCACTTTCTATCGAAGAATATAGAAACGTAAAAGAGATCTACGAACATCATCGCACTCAAAAAGAAGATATCGAAAGATCCAAAAATGATATCACAGAGATCCTGAAAAACATCAATGAAGAGTCAGAAAAACTTTTCAGAGAAACATTCGAAAGGATCAGAACGAATTTCCAGGAAACATTCTCTACTTTATTCAATGGGGGAAGAGCGATGCTTGAACTTGTTGATGGAGAAGACAGCCTAAACGCTGGTATCGAGATTATGGCAGAGCCTCCTGGCAAACATGTCCAAAACTTGAGACTACTTTCTGGTGGAGAAAAATCACTAACTGCAATCGCACTACTATTTGCGATCTATATGGTGAAACCTTCTCCATTCTGTTTCTTGGATGAGATAGATGCGGCCCTCGACGAAGCAAATAAACTTCGTTTCTGTCAGATCTTGGATAAGTTTAAAGACAAATCTCAGTTCGTGGTAATCACTCACGCTCAGTCTACGATACATAGGGCAAATTCCATTTTTGGGGTCACAAACGAAGAACCTGGAATTTCCAAAATTATCAGCTTAAGACTGGACGAAGCCAGAGATTTTGCTGGAAGAGCGACCGAAGCAGTATAATCTGGATTCGTGGCGCAATCAGACGATCTAATCATCGCAGGCAGAAGGTTCAAATCCAGACTGTTTTTAGGAACTGGTAAGTTCTCTTCTGGTGCTTCTTTAGAACAAGCGATCCATTCTTCTGAAACAGAAGTAGTAACTGTTGCTCTACGCAGAGTGGATCTGTCTTCGACCGAAGATGATATTCTTACCAAGATTGATCGGGAAAGAATATTACTTTTGCCGAATACAAGCGGCGCAAGAGACGCAGAAGAAGCTGTAAGACTTGCTAGATTGTCCAGAGAGCTGGGCGGTGGCGACTGGGTGAAACTAGAAGTAACTCCTGATCCAGTTTACCTTCTTCCGGATCCTATCGAAACTTTGAAGGCAGCAAAGATCCTGGTCAAAGAGGGATTTAACGTTTTACCTTATATCAACGCAGATCCAATTCTATGTAAACATTTAGAAGAAGCAGGATGTGCCACTGTGATGCCTTTAGGTTCTCCGATCGGAACAAACCAAGGGATTCGCACCTTAGCAAATTTAGAGATTATAATAGAACAATCCAACATTCCGGTGGTGGTAGATGCAGGACTTGGACTACCTTCTCATGCAGCACAGGCTATGGAATTAGGAGCAGACGCAGTTCTTGTAAACACTGCAATAGCGATCGCAAAAGATCCTGCAAAAATAGCATACGCATTCAAACTTGCAACGGAAGCAGGAAGGATCTCCAGATTATATTCTAATTCAGGAATATCCACATCCAAAAAAGCCTCCGCCTCCAGTCCTCTCACAGGATTTTTAGAAGAAGAATCTAGAAATGTACACGGAGTTATTTGATAAAATCTCCTTCTCAGAAGCGAAGGAAAAAGTATTATCTAAATCTAAAATAGATATAGAGTCTTCGCTCCATAGTTCTTATTCCGGAAAACCACTTAATTTCGAAGAGTATCTCTCCTTATTACATCCTTTAGCTGATTCTTATTTAGAGGAAATGGCTGAGCGTGCACTGAACTGGACTAAAAAGAGATTTGGAAATACTATTTCTCTCTATATGCCAATGTATCTTTCGAATGAATGCAGATCTTCCTGTGTTTATTGTGGATTCAGTTTTGAAAATAAAATTCCCAGAAAAACATTAAACGAGTCTGAGATCCGGGCCGAGTCGGAAGTCCTATATTCCAAAGGGATCAGACATCTTCTCATCTTAACTGGAGAAGATTACTCTATCACAAATTTAGAATATTTAAGATCTGCAGTTCGTATCTTAAAATCTTATTTTGATTCTATCTCCATAGAAATTTATCCTATGGATCAGGAAAAATACGAGATATTGATTGGAGAAGGAGTAGAAGGTCTCGTCGTTTACCAAGAGACCTATGACCCAGAAACATATTCCAAGTATCATCTACGTGGGATGAAAAAGAATATGAGGTATAGATTGGATGCTCCCGATAGAGGAGGCCTTGCCGGATTCAGGCGTATAGGAGTTGGTGCGCTACTTGGACTTTCTGATCCGTATGGAGAAATGTTCCGTTTAGGAGAACATGCACATTATCTTTCTAAAAAATATTGGAGAACAACGATCCAAATCTCTCTTCCTCGCATGAGGCCTGCAGAAGGTGAGTTTGATAAGACTATTTTCGTTTCTGACAGAGAGTATGTTCGATTCTTATTTGCACTTCGACTTTTTCTACCGGATAGCGGGCTTGTTCAATCCACAAGAGAATCTATACATATGAGAAATCATTTAGCAGGAATGCCAATCACTCATATGTCTGTAGAATCTAGAACAGATCCTGGAGGTTATTCAGGAGGAGAAGAATTAAAACAATTCGAGATAGAAGATTCTAGAAAGATCGAAGAATTTACGGAAATGTTAAGGAAGAAGGGACTGGATCCAGTCTTTAAGGATTTCGACCGGGCATTTTTGCAAGTACCCGATCGAATTGTTTAAGGATTATTTTTTACCTTTATAACTGTCCATCAAGCAGCTATTAAAAGCTGTACATTGACCTGAATGAGTTTCGTAACAAGCAGTCACTGCTGAATAATTTTTGCGGCATGTATTTAAACATCCAGCTCCCACTTTCTGTTTGTCTGCGCTGCTAAGTTTTTTTTGGCCTTCTACACAAGTTGTATAAAAATCACAGATCTGGTTGCATGCTTGGCTTTGAGCGGAAACGGAGGAGATTCCGGTGAAAACCGTAGCGAGCAAGATTAGGGTTGCGAGGATTGTTTTTTTCATGGGTGTGTTTTCTCCAAAGGACCTAGCGACGCAGGGATTCGAACCCCGGACCTGCGGATTATGATTCCGTTGCTCTAACCAGCTGAGCTACGTCGCCGTTATTCCTAGGAAATACCTTAAAAGGTATTTACCGGTCATTTTTTTTGAAATACCGGCCTTGTCAAAGATTTCTCTCCGGGAGATTCGAAACCTTTCCTAGGATAAACTGGCCTAATATTCTTTAATCAGACCTTTGCCCGATTAGAATGTTCCAGCTTTCGGCCGTTTTTCCGTTCCCTTTTTGTTCCGGATTTGGTAAATTTTTTCTTTCTAAGAGAAGAATTTCGAGACGAGTCTGTAATGTTTTCCCTAAATTTTCCCACTCTGATTTTAGCTCTTCTGGAAAGGAAAGTTTAGAATGAGATTCCACTTGGGAGAGAAGGTCAGGGATCAGTTTTTCTTCTAGCTCCTTCTTCCTGAGTTGAAAATGTTCTGATAAGTCTTTTTGAGAATGTGAATATTCTTGTTCTAATCTTTTGAGAAGGAATCTGTCAGTTCTGTCTGAATATTTATCCAATAAATGAATGACTTTTTCTTCAAAGATCGCTTCCATCCCGGCTTCCGTTTTGGGATGAAATTCTTTTTCAGTCCATTCTTTCAACTTATTCAATGCGTCTTTGTGTCCAGGTCTTTCTTCTATCCAGCGGGAAACTAATTCTTCATAAGCTTCTGCAAGAACAGAAGAGAGTATCAAAAGTTGTAAGCCGAAAGAAAAATGGATTTTCGGTTTAAAAACAAATTCATTCTCAGATTCAATTTTTCCGAGTGCAGATAATAGGGAGAAGTATTTGGAATCTGCTCTTTTATACAGAAACTTTTGGATCGCTTCTTCTAATTCGGAGGAGCCTTGAGATACTAATTCGTATTCGTTGATCTCTCTGATATCTGTCAAAGATCCTACAAAAAAAGCCTTCGCCAAGGAGAAGGAGGAAGAATATCTTTTTCCATTCTCTCTTCTTCCCCATAGTTTTCTTTCTAATAGTAGAGAATTTGAATGTTTCTCTTCTTCTTTCCAAACGATCTCAGGAATTGAATGGATCTCTGTTTCTAAAATTCTGCTGAATTGTTCTTCAGATCTTTCCATTTTTCCTAAAACATGAATATAAGAGTCAGTTAAACTTGTTCCTTCGGAGATCCAGAAGCAGAGTTTTTTTCCAAATAATACAGGAGGGATTAAATAGGAGAAGGTAACTGAATCAGGAATGCCCATATTTGCGCGGACAGGATAAGAGGGAAGTGTAGAAAGCAATTCAGAAGAAGGAACCCATTCTTCTAAGGAAACTAGAAGGTATTCTTCTGCTCCATTCTCCTTTGCCCATGCCAATACTGATTCAAAATATTCTTTGGAGTTTGGAATTCCTGTATGGGTATCTCTCCCGCCTGAAAAAGAAAGCTCGGATGGACTAGGCCATTTGGCAAGGGTCTGCATGGTTTCTCCCATGATTATATTTTGAGCGTAGTGTACCAAACTAGCGCAAGACAAAGGACAGATAGATCCAAGATCTTGGCCTTGAAAATTCTATCGAATCCATTCAATCGGAGTTTTTTACTGATTGCCTCAGGTTCAAGGATTTTTAGCCTGAACATGGACTGCTTTTCAAGGGGCTCATCCTTTTTTTATTGGGAAGGAAGATACTTGCAAGATGGGTATTAGGATTTGGCACATCTCTTGCATATGCTTAAGCAGGACACGCTTTTTGCGTGCGAATTAGAGACCCCTAGTACAAAGATATAGGAGATAAGTATCAATGGCGAAAAATGCCGCAGAAGTGATCGCTTTCGCAAAAGCGAACAAGATTCTTTTCTACGATTTCCGTTTTACGGATATTAAAGGAGCTTGGCACCACGTTTCTTACCACGTAGATTCAGTAGAAGAAGACACTCTAAAAGGACTTCCTTTCGACGGTTCTTCCATCCCTGCTTGGCAGCCGATTCATAAATCGGACATGCAGTTGATCCCTGACCCAACTTCCATCTTTTTGGATCCATTCACTGCAGATCCTACTCTTGTAGTATTCTGTGATGTTTGGGACATCTATAAGAACCAAGCTTACGAAAAATGCCCTCGTTCCATCGCTAAAAATGCGGTGAAATACCTGAAAGAAACCGGGATCGGCGATACTGTTTATTTCGGACCAGAAAATGAGTTCTTCCTTTTCGACGGTTTGAAAGTAAGAGACGCGATCAATATCCAATACTATGAATTGGAATCTTCCGAAGGTATCTGGAACTCTCACACTGACATGCCAGGTTCCATCAACACTGGACACCGTCCAGGAACCAAAGGTGGTTACTTCCCAGTAGCTCCTGTGGATTCTCAAGTGGATCTTCGTGCTGATATCGTTAAAACTCTTCATAAGATTGGAATGGAAACTTTCGTGGTTCACCACGAGGTTGCTCAAGCCCAAGGAGAGATCGGAGTTAAATTCGGAACTCTTATTGAAGCAGCTGATAACGTTCAAAAACTGAAATATGTTGTTAAGAACGTAGCTCATAAATGGGGAAAAACTGCAACCTTCATGCCTAAACCTCTTTACGGAGACAACGGTAACGGTATGCACTGCCACCAATCCATTTGGAAAGACGGCAAAAACCTATTTGCAGGAAACGGATACCAAGGTTTGAGCGAGCTTGCTCTTAACTATACTGGTGGTGTATTGAAGCACGGAAAAACCGTAGCTGCTTTCACTAATGCTTCTACTAACTCTTATAAGAGACTTCTTCCAGGATTCGAAGCTCCTGCGATTTTAGCTTATTCTGCTCAGAACCGTTCTGCTTGCGCGAGAATTCCGTTCGTTAGCGGCGAAAAAGCTAAACGTGTTGAGTTCCGCTTCCCAGATTCTTCTGCGAACCCTTATCTTGCATTTGCTGCATTGCTTATGGCAGGACTTGACGGGATTCAGAACAAGATCGATCCGGGACCACCTCGGGAAGAAGACTTGTTCGAACTTTCTCTGGATGAGATCCGTGAGAAAGGAATCCAACAAATGCCTCACACTCTTAGAGAAGCAATTGAGCATATGTTGGCTGGTAAAGAAATTTTCAAAAAAGGAAATGTATTTACCGAAGAGTTCATCCAAACCTACAAAGCTTACAAATTCGAAACCGAAATTTGGCCTTGGGAAGGACGTCCTCACCCATTCGAGTTCCTTACTACTTATTCTTGCTAATCGTAAGAATTCAGTATGGATTAAAAAACCCCGGAACATTCCGGGGTTTTTTTATGGGATCTGATCTAAGTTCGGCTTATCCGCTTCTGGATATTTTGCCAAATAAGCGCCAACGGTTTCTCTTTTTTTAGTCAGCCTTTCTCTATGATCTGAAATGATCTGTCCGAAGTCTAACTTGCCTGTGATGATCTCATATCTTTCTGTTTCAATCGTTCCTAGATCCAGATCGTAATCTATTTCAGAAGCCTGGTCTGCGTATTTTCTGGACGCTTCCCAATAAGGAATCGCTTCTTTATAGAATGAATCTGCTACTTCAAAGGATTGTTTGAGCTCGTGGGCAAAATCTAAATTATAAAAATATAAATGTCTTTTATCAAATTGAGAAGCGATCCTCATATAGGATCTCATGATTTGCAGATTCATATGCATAAAGATCAGAAGTCTGTATTTATGATATTCTTCTTCGTTTGTTACTCTGCAGAGTGCATTCCTTGGATGGCGGAATCTTTTTTGTAAACCTGCTTTTAAGAAGAATATATTTCTTCTGAGTTCATTCTCTTTATAATGAAGTTTGAGACCATACATCTCATAATAATCTTCTAAAAACTTTGGCTCCCATTTATGGAGTTTATAAGGAACCCAGTCTGAAAACTTGGTGTATACACCATGCTTCTCGTATTCGTAATTATAATCCAGATCAGGTTCAGTGCTGATCGATACTGGAATTGGATTCAAATTTTGTAATGTAGGGGAGAAGAGCAGAAAAACTAGGATCCAGGCCCGCGTTATGTGTCTTATTCTTCTCTGCATTCTATTTTATTCTATCGGCCTTTCTTTCCAATCCTGGAAGGGAAAAGAAACGTCGAAACATTCTACTTTAGTAGGGGAGATGCCAATTTGGCATTATTGGGGATCAAGTTTTGAGAAAAAAAGCGACCACGTCCTAAAAAATGTTCCAAAATATTGAATAAATTGTTTACAAAATCTGCTAAACTCTGAGTTATATCCGCTATATTGGATTTTAATCCAAAATAAGGGACTCCCCATATGTTAAAAAATACAATTACGAGCCGACCGAGTCGGAACAAAAAATATATACTTTTGCCGGTTAGACTTCTTTTGTCTTTCGGACTTTTAGGACTAGGAACTCTTTGGGCCCAGGCGGTAGAACCTCCTAAACAAGAAACAGTTACTCAGGCTGAGACAACTCCTGTGAAACCTGCGGCTGCGGAAGAGAAAACTACTGCTCCTTCTACCCAAACTCCTGCTGCAACCGCGACTAGTTCTGGGGACGCAAAGGACAAAGATAAGGAGAAGGATAAAGCTCCTGCAGTTCCTTACAAAAGCCCTTGGAGAGGTAAGTTAGATGGGGAATTACTTGGAACTTTACTATTAACTCCGGAACACCAAGACGTAGTTAAGAAAAGTCCCAATCTTTGGCTCACTGATAACCTTCGTTTCGGTATACAGATCCGTCCTAGATTCGAAAATTTTAATAATCAAGATTTTGATAAATCCACAAGTGATTCTAAAAACTACGTTACCCAAAATAGCCAGTTCTGGACTCTTTTGGATATTAACGAATCATTCGCGGTGAAATTGACCATCCAAGATACTCGTTTGTATGGGCAATATAAAGACCCAAGTGGAACAGGATATGGTCCAACTTCTTTTACGAATTCTATCGGAACTGCATACGCTCCTGGAAGCCAGGTCCCGGTAAAAAATAATACGGATATCAGAGAAGCTTACTTGATTTGGAAGGACTTTCTTCCTTATACAAAAGTGTATTTAGGTCGTCAGACTTTCTCTTACGGAGATTCCAGAATTATAGGAGCTCGTAATGATAGCCAGATCGGTAACTCTTTCGATGGGGTAAGAGTTGCATTCGATACTAAGACTTGGTCCACACATGCTGGTTATACTGTTCTTGCAGAAGAAAGTAATGGTCCGAACGGATTTGTGACTGCAAACAGCCAGAAAGTTGGTGGAGCAAAAGCTCTTAATGATACTTATCTTGCATTCTTATACAATACATGGAAACCTTCTGAAGAGTTAGTGGTAGATCTTTATGAGATCGGTGTTATCAAAAAGTATAATACTACTACAGCTACTGGCCCTCTTGTAGATCCGAACCAAAGAACAAACGGTAGAGATAATTTGTTCACTACCGGTATTCGTCTCAGCAATAGAACTGCTTCAGGTAGAAGTCTTCCTGCAGGAAAATCTTGGGACTGGGGTTTGGAATACGCAGCTCAAACAGGAAGCACAGGCCAAACAATAGACGCTTCTTGGGATACTCTAAACACTACTATCGGATCCGGAACAAACAAACATGCAGCTTACAAGGAAACAGTTCAGCATGACGCTTCCTTCTTCTTGGCTCAAACTGGTTATAACTATAAAGGTTTCCGTGTGGGAGTTCAATTCGCAAGAGCTTCCGGTGACCCGAATAGAGCTGATGGAAAATCCGGAACCTGGGATCCATTATTTGCTACAAGATCGGGTGGATTCCCTTATTTCGATTCAGGGAATGGTATTGCGAATGCTGCATTCTGGGCGAACGTAAGAACTTCTTCCGTTCATATCCAATACTATGATGATACCTGGGGAAGATTCATTTTCGCAGTTTATGATATTCGCAAGGATAAAGTCCAAGATGCTTGGTATGACGGTAATAGGAACGCAGTTACAGGAAGCACTGGATATGACGCGAATGGAGACTTCCTTGCGAATAAGGCTGTTTCAGGAAGTACTGAAAACTATGCCAACAATCCTTTCCTGAAAAATTGGCAACCTGGACATAGACTTTTGTTGGAATATGATCTGATTTATATCAAGAAGATCAATGATTACTTCTCGGTCTGGGCAGGAGCCACTGTTCTTTACGCGGGAGACGCGATCAAAAACCAAAAACAATTCAATTTCGACCGAAATAGTACCTATTTCTCACTCACTCTTCAGTTCGCCATCTGAAGCAGTAGTCCAGCTTATGCCCGGTCTTTTTTTGAAAAGGATCGGGCTTTTTCTGTCCTTTCTACCTTTCCACTTCGTCCAAACAAGTACGGACCAAATCTAGGGGTGTCACCGATCCGGGAATTCAGGATTGACCATACTTTTAGAAATCGCATCTTGGTTTCGAGGTTATGGAGTCGATAATGAATCTTAGGAGAAAGACAAATCCTGTTTGGGTCTAATCGTCCATCTCATGAAGAAAATTCGGATCCTTCTCTCCTCAACGTTTGGCCAAAGAGCCGGACTTCTAATATTCTTCTTTTCCCTAACTAGCTCCTTGCAAGCCCAGTCCCAGGTCGTTTCTGAATCCTGGATGTCTTCTCTAAACAGATGGTTGGAAACAGGAATTTCCGGTTCAGAGTTCGGATTTCATTCCGCGATCTTTCTGGTTTTGGGAGGATTGTGCGCAAGCCTTCTTCCTTGTGTTTATCCTTTGTATCCAATCACAGTTGGGATCATTAAAGCAAGGGGAGAAACTGCCACGAACAAAATGTTCCACCCCTTGGTGTATTATGCAGGATTAGCGTCCATGTATTTTTGCTTCGGTCTTGTGGCAGGAGTTTCAGGTGGAGCATTTAATACTGTTCTAAGATTCCCAGGAACGAACTTATTCTTAGCCGTAATTATTTTCTTATTGGGACTTGCTTCATTAGGAATTTTGCATCTACCAATTTTCCCTGTGAAAGAATGGAAAGGATGCCAAGGTTGGAAGGGAACCTTCCTGTTAGGAATGGGAGCAGGATTTTTATCTTCTCCATGTGTTGGTCCGATCGTAGTTGCGATCTTGATCCAAGTGACCGCTGGGGTCCAAAGTATTAGTGTTTATTCTTTAGCAGTCTCTGCATTTAAGATGGCACTATTTGGGCTCGGACTTGGATTACCGTTTTTATTTTTAGGAGTATTTGGTCTTTCTCTTCCCCGCGGGGGTAAATGGACTAGATGGATACAGATCGTTTTAGGATTTGTGGTCTTCTATTTTGCTTGGTCTTATTATAATAAGGCAATGCAATTATGGTCTGTTCCTACTGATTTGAGTCTTGGGATCTTGGCCGCTGCTCTTGGCATTTTGGCCGCAGCATATTTTTACCAACCAGTATCCCTTCTCCGCACTGAAAGAATGAAGAAGGCATTACTCCTTACTGGACTGATCTGTTCTAGCGCGATCTTAATCAGACTTGCTGGTTGGGGAGTTGCTCCTGGTGGGATCAAAAAGGATCTTGTAGAAGAGCATGGAAATCTAGAGTGGCATCGAATTTCTGATACTGCATTTGAGACTGCTCGAACAGAAGATCGTTTAGTATTTGCGGATTTTTATGCAGATTGGTGCTCTAATTGTAAGGCTTTTGAAGAGTTAACCATCTCCGATCCGAATTTGAACCAGGCATTAGGTAAAACTATTCTTTTGAAGATTAAGGATGATGATAAGGATTTTCTAATATATGAGAATGATCCTAGATTTCCTGAATTGAAAATTGGACTTCCATTCTTTGTGATCTTCTCCGCAGATGGGAAGGTTCTTTTTAAAACTACAAATTATTTAAATACGGCGGATATGATCCGTACTATCAAAGGTGAGAATATCCACGCCTCAGGTGAATGAGACTGTGAGACGCGGAGTGGTTGAGAGCCACAGAGATATTTTCACACAGAGACGCGGAGCCTCAGAGATTTTTTAAGCTGGGACTGGTTCCTTTTCCCAGAGTTTCCATTTCACTAAGAAATATAAACCAACGAGTATGATCGCGATTGATACATACTGAGATTGAGAAAATCCATGCCAGTAGTATCCATTTAAGAAGGTAGTAGTTTCTCCATTCGCTCCTGGAATATTTGATTGAACAGGAGGATCAAAGAATGGGATCACTGCTTTGTTTACTCTTAAGAACTCGATCGCTAATCTTGCAAGCCCATGTAGGATCAGATACTGAGCACCTAAGCTGAACTTTTTGAAGTTTTGAAATCTCGCCCATTTTTGGAAGTAGATGAAGAATAGAAAAGATACGAATGCTTCCATGACTGGAGTATTCCAAACTGGAACACCACTTGGAACAGCACTCGTTGGCCAATAGGTGAATGTTAAAATCGGAATATGTGAATGAGTTGCAAATCCGTAACAACCATCTCCTGAAACAAAACATCCTAATCTACCGATTGCATAACCCAATGCCATGCTTGGAATTGTAGCGTCCAGGTAAGCTTTTACATCCAATTTGTTTTGGATCATGTATAAGCTGATGAATAAGATCCCGAATAGGAATCCGCCATAAAATACTAATCCACTTCCGGAGAATAAACTGGACCAAAGTCCTGGGCGACCAGGGAAACCATCAAAATGGGTGAGTGGATACAGATATTTTCCGTCAAAACCTGGAGTATCTACGAATACTTGGTCCCAGATCTCAAAGATAAAAAATATCTTAGCGCCTACGAATGTTCCGAAAACTCCTAAGATCAAAAGCCAATCTGCATGAGTTGGTTCTAAATTTCTTCTTTCTAGTTCTTTTGGTAGAAGATAGGAAGCCGCTAAAAAGGCGATGACTACTAAAATGCTGAATGTGGAAATTCCTTCCCAACCGCTGCTGATGTATTTCTGGACGAAAGGTACTAGTCCGGGAATATCTATGACTTTATACATGGTTCCTTCTTTGGATCTTTTTTCCCTTATATTCGTTCCCCGAATCGGGAAAGTTTCGGAGAGATTAAAATTTATTCCATATTCACAAATTCGGCAGGATCCATAGGAGGATCATAACCTATATGGACTTCGTAATGTACGTGAGGTCCTGTAGCCTTTCCTGTGGAGCCTACATTGCCTATATGTTGGCCTCTGGTGACTAATTGTCCTTTTTCTACAAAGACTACGGAGCAATGTCCGTACACTGTATAAAATCCATTCAAATGATTGATACGAATACTTTTTCCGAGTCCACCCGCAGATTGTCCATTATCTTCTATCACACCTGGAGCTGTTGCGTAGATAGGAATTCCTTCGCCGGCAGCAAAGTCTATACCTGAGTGAAACTCTCCCATCTCTACTAGGCCGAATGGATCCACTCTTCCTCCAAAAGTAGAAGTCACAAATCCTACTCCAGGTTTTAAAGGTCTACCTCTTGGCATAGCATACAGAATGGATTCTCTTTCTTCCAGATAATCAAATGCGTTTTGGAAAGCATGTTTGATCTTGTATAATTCAATATTTCTTTCCGCAAAACCTTCAACCGTATCAGAATATAAATCCATGTTAGTTGATGATTCTGGAACATTCTTCTTTAAACTGAATTCAGGTACATAATCGAAGGTGAGAATTCTTTTCCAGGGAACTTCTTCCCAAGCGACTAGGTTTAATTGTTCAGTCTTTTTTTCTAATCCGGAAATTTCTTTCTTAGCATCTTTGAGAAGAGAGTTATAATAAAGAAATAGTCCAACATTATTGTCAGTTTCTCTGATCAACTCTCGATTTGGTACGAAGAAGAAGTTCATATAGACTACGAATGCACTCGCGAGCAGAAAAAGTAGGACCGAAAGCACTCCTAAAAACGCGGCCATAAAAACACTTAGCTCCACATTCAGCACAGCTTCGTGATCGTGAGGTACGAGTAGGAAAGAAATTTTGCGAGAGCCTTTTTCTTTGATTTTTAGCCAGGAAGAACGAAGGCGAAGATACTTAATCTTCAGCCTTTCTGCGGCTCGGGGGCGGTCTTCGAACTTTGCCTCGTTGTTCATAGATTTTTACTTGCAGGTAGGGGTCCGACGGGGATTATAGGACTTAACTATCCCATCATATGAAATTTCTGTCCAATCTCTTCAAGAAAAAAATAGGATCCGTCGACGACATTCTTATTTATCCGGAGGGACGGAGGTTCTATCGGGATTCTCACCCGGTCCGCAAGACCATGATCGACGAGGATGCGGTAAAGATCATCCACCGTCTCCACAAATTTGGATACAAGGCCTATATCGTGGGTGGGGGAGTTCGTGACCTTCTTTTGGGACGTAAGCCAAAAGATTTTGACGTGGTCACCAACGCGACTCCGAATCAAATTAAGAAAATCTTTAATAACTGCCGTATCATCGGTCGCAGATTTAAAATTGTTCATATTCTCTTCAAGGGAAAGGTGATCGAGGTCAGTACTTTTCGTTCTCTTCCAGAACATCGTTTCGAAAAACCTGTAGAAGATCAGGATTATCTGATCAAACGGGACAATAAATTCGGAACCCCGCAAGAAGACGCTGCCAGAAGAGACTTCACCATCAACGCGTTATACTATGATATCCGTAATGATTCCATCGTGGATTATGTGGGTGGATACGAAGATATCCAAAGCAGACAACTCAGAGTGATTGGAAATCCGGATATTTCTTTTAGAGAAGATCCGGTCAGAATGTTGCGTGCAGTAAAGTTTGCGGTTCTACTCGGTCTTAAGATTGATAAGGGAACTTCCAAATCTATTAAGAAGAATGTTCACGAGTTGGAAAAAGCTTCTTCTTCCCGTATGTTGGAAGAATATAATAAAATTTTCCGTACTTGGAGAACTTCCCTTATATTCCAAGGAATGGCTCAAAATTCTCTTTTAGAAGTTCTTCTCAAAGAAGCATTCGAAAGAGAACGTAGAAAAAATCCTGACTTTGGCGAAAAGTTTTTAGAAACCAGAGTTGGAAAACGTTTGGCGATTGCAGATAAACTTCTTTCCGAAAGAGAAGAGCTTACTCCTCAGATCTTTTATGCACTTTTATTTTCCGACCTTGCAGAAGAGTCTTTAACTAAGAAGAGCGGGGGCCATTTAGTTGCTTCCTTAAAACTAGCTTTGGAGCCTATTTTCCAAAGATTAGGAACTCCTAAAAAAGATAAGGAAAGACTGATCAAGGTATTTGCGTCTCAAGAAAGATTTACTCATATCGAAGACGATAAAGCTTCCCAAAATAATTTCTTCCGTAAGAAAGATTTCTTCTACGATGCATTTTACGTTTATAAGATCAATGCGATCGCAGATAATAATGATAAGGCTCTACAGTCTGCATTTTTCTGGGAAATCTCCCTTCGCAAAAGACCTGTGCTACCAAATAGTATCGGTGGCGGCGGAGGCAAGAGAGAAAGCGGGCAACAGGGCCCTCGTCCGAACCGAAACCGTAAAGAAAGAGAAGGTGGCGGTGGCCGATTTAAAGATCGTAACCGAAAGGGTGGTCGTCAAAACGGAGAACAATCTAAGCCACAACCTGAAGCAAGTTCAGAAGATTCAGATTTTAACGAATCCGATTGATATTGATTATTCGAAGGATTGGATCACGAACTGAAGGCTTGTCTTGCCTCTAAAAGTGTTCTCCTCTAAAGAACCCCAAAGATCTAACTCGCCTTTATCTCTTAACGCTTGAGAGAATTCTTCCGCCTTATTCCAGATGATACATTGGATAGATTCGGAAGAAGCTAAAATTTTGAATCTTGCATGTTTACCATCTGACAAAGGACGATAAGAAAGTATTTTTGCTCCTTTTACAGAAAGTAACGGAGCAGGATTTTCCATACCGAAAGGTTCGAATAATCCGAGCTCTGTATATAAATTTTCTCTTAACTCCTGAGGCCTGAGGCTCACTAAACTTTTGGTCTCTTCTTGTAAGCCTGAAACTTTTTCCGATTCTAACCAACTTCCTGCTTCTTGGAAAAGAATTTCTGCCAGTTTTGGGATCTGATCGATTGAAAGAGAAAATCCTCCGGCTTCTTTGTGGCCACCAAATTGGTGAAAAACATTTTCCGCTTTTTTGAGAAGGTTTAAGACATTCTCAGTTCCGTAAGCTCTAACACTTCCTTTTGCATGTCCATGATCTGGAGCTATAAATACCACAGGCCTTTTGTATTGTTCCACAAGTCTTGTGGCTACAATTCCAGAAACTCCAGGTTCGAAATCAGGTTCATAACAGAAAAGGATTGGCCTTTCTGTTCTTTCTCTTTTTCTTTTTAGAAAACCTTCTACCCTGAATAAATTTCTTTTGGTTCTTTCTCTTCTTTCTTCGTTTAATTTGAGAAGGTCCGTTGCAAGTGATTCCGCTTCCTTGTCCGAGTTAGAAAGAAGAAGAGCAAGTGCTGCTTCCGTTTTTTGCATTCTACCTGCAGCATTTAATGCAGGACCAATGCTCCATCCCAAATCTCTGGAGAGTACCTTCTTCTTATCTAGATCTAATTGGGAGAAAAGTTTTTCCAAACCAGGGCGATGTGAAAATTCTCCTGTTTTGATCTTTTGAAGAGTAAAACAACCTTCCTTAACTATGATCCGATTTTCTCCAACAAGAGGCATCATATCTGTGATCGTTCCAATAGAAGCAAGATCCAGATTTTTTAAAACTTGTTCCCAGATAGCTGGGGAAGAAGAAATTTGAGAATAAAAAACTTCTCTTTCAGGATACTGAGTTTTGGATATGGTAGGCCAATCTATAAAATTCCCAGAAAAACGTTTTTCTGCCTCAGCCTTATCTCCCTGGAAAAGTTTGATCCCGTTTTTTATGAGAGAACCACTGAAGAATGTTTCTCCATCAGGGATCCAGACCAAAGAATTATAATTTTCTAATGTAGAATAAAGCCATGCAGTGATCAATTTCCAGGAAATAACAGAAGTGCAAATCTTTTCAGTAGGATAAAGAGAATCTCCTCTTTTAGGAGAAATCAATTTACAGGCAGAAGGTATCCTTTCCGGAATTTCGTGGTGATCCAGGACTATGACCTGCATTCCTTCCCCATTTAATTCTTCTATTTCCGTACTATTGCTTGTTCCGAAGTCAAGAGTCACGAGTAGGTCAGGTTTGACCTCTCTTACATATTTCATCGCTGGTTCACATAGTCCGTAATCTTCTTCACTCGAAGTTTTGACTGTGAGTTTCCCGGGATGAATTCCTTTTAAAAAATTGGCGAGTAAACTTGTAGAACAAACACCATCACTATCTCTATCTCCATAAAGTAAGATGGATTTATTTTCTTTAACTGCAGTTTTAAGAATGCGGATAGATTCATCCATATCCGGTAATAAAAACGGAGAAGGAAGATCTGAGATATTTTGGGTAAGTACCTTAGAAGGATCAGAGGTCCCTCCGGGATTGGAGACCCCTCCGAATTTTGTCCCGAACACATGAGACTGGAGGGGAGTTAGGCCTTGGATGGAAGAATTTGGTAGGTTTTGAAAATCCGGTCCATGTTGGGGCATAATTACATGATGCAATTTCCGCTGAATTTTGCTCCTGATTCTATTTCAAGATCCGGAGTGCGAACGTCTCCGACTAATTTTCCGGTCTTGCGAACGGAAACTTTAGAGGCAGCGCTTATATTTCCTTTTAGGTCTCCCTCGATTTCCAGGGTCCCCGTTTCGATATCGGCCTCGACTCTTCCGGTTTCTCCCACGATCAATGAGCCTGTGGTCTCAATGGTGCCCTTGAACTGGCCCTTGATCTTCAGTGCGTTATTGAAACGTAGTTTGCCTCGGAATTGGATGTCTTCCCCGATAATCGTGTCTATGGATTCTTCGCTCATGAGTCTCCATTCTTGGACCCTAACCAGGCCTTTCAAATGTTTTTCGAAGACATAAATCTGTTTTTTTGCGAAATTAGAATGCGGCGACTAAAATGGTCTCGATCTCGTTTTTAGGAAGTTCCCGAGGAAGAGAATCTAAGAAAGGAAAAGAAGAAGCAAGACTTGCGATCCCAGGCAGATCTATCTTACGAACTTCATATTCAGAAAGTCTTTGTGGGATTTTGAGTTCTATATAAATTTTACGGATACCTTCTACTGCTTTGATGGCCGCCTCGATTACCGAAATATTGGTGATGTCCTCATCGAGTGCTTTTGCAATCATCACGTATTTACCTGCGGAGGAGGTGAGGTTATATTCCATCACGTGTGGAAGAAGAATAGACATTGCCTGGAAAACATCCAGGTTCGTTAGGTTAGAAGCAGCTAAAGAAAGTGCATAACAAAGTCCTAATGAACTGGAAGAATGGGACATTCCCACGAGCAGACTCGCACCAAAGATCGCGTTTTTATACTGCAGGTTCTTAGGATCTCTGATAGCAGGTACCAGGTTTTTGTAAATGATCTCAATCGCTCTTAAGGAAGAAGAGTTTGTAAGTTCATTCGAATATTTAGAAAGAATACTATCTACAGCAGCTGCTAAAATCCCCACTCCAACTTTTGCAACGTCTGCAGAAGTCATAAAACTACTGATCTTAGCGTCAGCGATCACCATCTCAGGAAAAAGTAACTCATTAGAAAAATAACGAACAGTCCTATCATCATCCATATAAACTGTGGCAGTAGGAGAACATTCTAATCCCATGACTGGATGAGTGGGGATCAAAATAAGAGGGATAGGTTTTTTAAGCCTAAGATTTTTTTTCAGTATAAAAACATCTTCTGCAAAAGCATCGTTATTCGCAAGAAGTGCAACTAACTTCGCAGTATTCAAACTTTCGTAAGAACCGTAACCTATGATACAATTTGCATTTGAGATTCTCGCAAAGTAGGCGGCTGTATCCAGTTCTTTTAATGTAGGTTCTTTCTCTATATTATCATAAAGAATAACACCATCTATATGTTTCTCTAAAGAAGTTTTGATGATGGAGAACTCGTCCATATTTTCCAACTCACTTTGAGTGGAAAGAATGACAGCACGATTGCCTACGTTCTTAACGAAGTTTCCCATTTTAAAGCCACAATCGACTTCAAAATGGATTTTGGTGGGAAAACTAAAATTGATCCAGTCGGGGAGTATCGGCATTGTGTGTCGTTCTCCCTTTTAATTGAGAGGAAGTATGTAAAATCCGGAATCCAAGGGAAACAATTCCGGATTTAAATTTGGATTAACGGCCTAAGAAAGATTCTGCGATACGATCAGCAACTGCGTTTAAGATCTCAGGGCTGAGATTATCGTAATCTCCGTTCTTAAGTTTTTCCTTAACTTCTTTCAGCTTTGTAGAGCGTTCAGAATCCACCGGACTTGCTACGATCTTTTGTGCGATCGTTTGCACTTCTGCTTGGATACGAGCTTCCGAAGCTTTTTGTTTAGCAGTGTCGGAAATAGAAATATTATCAAATGATTCTTTAGATTCGGATTTCTGTACAGGAGTCGACTTACGTGGCTCGTAAGATCCTCCGCCAATGCCGCCTATTTTATCGATAGTCATGGGTTTTCCCTCTCACTACAAAGTATCGGCATCTCCGACACGTCCGTTAAGCATTTTTTTAGGATTTGTATAGATTAATACTACAAATTCGCCCTTTTCTGGGAATTTCAGGGATTCGAGGGACTGAACGGGTTCTATTTTCAGGATTTCCTCATGAATTTTGGTCAATTCCCTCCCCATAAGAATAGGAGAATTTGGAAAAATTTCTCTGATCGCGGAGAGTGTATCTTTGATCCTATGAACAGATTCGAAGATAGTAAGGACCCCTTCGAAATTTTCCCATTCTTTAAGTTGGTTTCTTTTTTTGCCCTTCTTCTCAGATAAAAAACCTAAGAATAGAGAAGGTTGTACCTGCCATCCTGAAATAGAAAGCATGGAGGTAAGTGCGCTTGCTCCAGGGATAGGAACGATTAGAATATTCTCTTCTCTCAAAATCCGAACCAATTGAGAACCTGGATCTGAAACTCCAGGAGTTCCTGCATCTGAAACCAATGCCAAAGTTTTTCCGGATTTCAGATCTTCTATGATACCTTTATAAGGTTCAGCGCCTTGGTCTTTATATAATGTTCTGGCTTGAGTAGAAATATCGTAGGTTTGAAGAAGTCTTCTGCTATGAGAAGAATTTTCGCAATAGATTACATCCACTTGTTTGAGGACTTGCACCGCTCTAAAAGTAATATCTTCTAAGTTTCCAATGGGAGTGGCTACAACGTAAGCAGCACCTGGTTGAACAGTAAATTTAGAGTTAGGAGCTTCGCTCATAGATTGCAACCCGGCGGAGATGCTCCCGCAGGGCAAGCGCAACCAGTTGCCGCAACTCCCTTGGTACAAGGGTTACAAGCGGTTCCGACAGGGCAAAGAGATTGAGTAGAAGTAGAACAGCTTGCCACTGTACATGCAGTAGGATTACAACTTGTATTGGTTCCACAATGGTCCGGATAGATGGAACTACATCTTGTTACCGGTGTGGACATATTAGAAGTGATCCCAGTATTCAATAATGCTCTTAATGTGAAAGTGTAAACCTCACATTTTTGGAACATCTGCACTGGAGAGAATGGTTGGTAATTTTCGATCGTGTTTGTTACTACATTAGAAGTAGAAGCTTGGATCGCCAACTGAGGGAAAGAAGGTTGGACCCCATTTTCTAAATACAGATTTGCATTATTGAGAGTTTCTCCCGCAGAAGGGATAGCAAAAGTGATATAAAGATTATAACCTACAAACTGAGGCTCCATGTTGGTAATATAATATTTCAGATCATACTCAGGCCTATGAGTATCTATATTATCGTACTTAGCAGTAATTGAAAAAATTTGAGGAACTCCAACAGGAGTCAGGAATACAAAAGGGGATTGAGTCACTTCTGTATTCGTTCCGCAAGAGGCGAAAAATAAAAAAAGCGAGAATAAAACCGCCTGAACGGCAGGAGTTTTTAGGTTGCCCGCCTTTGGCGCCTGTTGGATTCTAAATTTACAACCCACAAGGATAGAATTCGACCTTGGAGTGGTCTTACAACTAAAAAATATGGGGCTTCCTCATCGTGACTAGAGTTCGGACATTATTAATTTCAGTAGTTTTTATAGTATTCTTCATCTTCTTATTGGTAGTCTCATTTTGGACTGACGATGAGGGTTCTGACTCCAAAAATAAACAAAGTGAAGCAGAGGCACTCGCCAGTATTTTCGGGGGTGGATCCGGATCTACTGCGGGACGTTCTGGTTATGGGAAAACTGGGGCAGATCCTTCTTTATTCGATTCCAATTCAGATTTCTATAAGGCTGGAAAAGCAGAATACCGTGAACCTGAAGTAGGAGAACCTTCTTCCGAAAATAAACCTGGGGCACCTGCAGCAGATTCGAATAACCCAGTAAATCCTCAGACTGGAAAACCTTACACGAATGAAGAGATGGAAAGGTTTGCCCAACTGAAAGAAAAGTTTCCGAATAACTCACTTCTTCCCAGCCGCATGACTCCTGCGGAAAAAGAACAAAGGAAAGTTTTTGAACAAAGAGTATCCGAAGCTACAAGAGCGGTTTTAAGTCGCACTGCATCCAAGGACCAAACAGTAACATATTACGATTATATGGAAAAACAATCCAAGGACAGATTGGAGATCGTAAAATATTTGGTGGATCTGCAAAAAGGATCCGGAGATCCAGAACAAGAAAAGAAGTTAGAAACTATCCAACAAACTATGATCCAACAATTGGATCAAGTACAGAAGGATAAACAAAGAGCTTACGAACAAGCTGGATTGTGAGACACAGAGTTTAAAGAGTCGCAAAGGTTTCTCACACAGAGACGCGAAGTCGCAGAGTATTTAAGTGCGATGTAGGAATTCCTACAAAAAACTCAGCGGACTTTGCGCCTTAGTGCGAGTTAAATTTTCCTGAGATTATTTCATATGCTGATCCAAGAATTCTATCTGGTCGCGAACTAGTTTTTCGAATAAGGGAGAATGATATACGTCGAAATGATCCGCTGGGTAATGTATTGCTTTACCTAACGGAGCTTCATTTGCGCATCGGACTGCAATTTTTGGGTCCATTAAAGTTTCCTTATCGCTCACGCATACAAGCAAAGGACATTTTACTTTTTTTGCATATTTATATGCATCGTAAAATAACATACCGATAGCCGAGCCTGCGGTAATCCTATTATCAAATTTGTATCCGTCTGGCATCACAGATCTCCATCCTTCTAAAGCGCCAGGAACGGTTACGAATGCTCTATCTCCAGGAAGTCCTACGATCGGAACGTATCTTCTTTCCAATTGAAAGAAAGAACGGAAAGTATCTGATAAAATTGGGAAAGTCAGACGAACTAGATTGGTAATCCCTGATTTAAGAGCAGGTGCTCTTCCTTGTAATACAGGGCATTGAATGATTGCTGCCGCTAATTCAGGATGTTTTGCCGACGACGCTACTACATGACTAGAGCCTAATGAGGTTCCCCATAATGCGATCTTTGAGGAGTCCAATTCAGGATGTTCTTTCACAAATCGAATCGCGGAATCTATATCTTCTAAATAACGAGAAATGCTCAGATATTGTCTTGGGCTTCCTCCAGATTCTCCTAAATGCCTGAAATCAAAAGAAAGAACTGCATATCCTGCAGTTGAAAATTCCCTTTCATACTGTTCCAGTTTCATATCATGTGTGGCTCCTCCTCCGTGGACTAAAATGATCACCGGAAAAGGTTTTTTTCCTGCGGGTAGAGTGAGCCAGGAGGTGCAGAAGCTATCTCCCGAATTGAATTTTGTTTTGGTTGTCATATAGATCTCCAATACGTATGGTGTACGTAATAGGATGGAATATATACGTACGATGTACGTATATCAAGCAAAAAAATGCCAAGACCTTCTAAATTTACTAGAGAACAATTGCAGGCAGCAGCCTTAGAAATCGTGGATCAGGAAGGATTAGGGGCATTGTCCATGAGAACCCTGGCTTCTTCTCTTGGAACCGGAGCGATGACGATCTATAATTATGTTTCGGACAGGGCGGAACTAGAGGCACTTCTTATTGAAGCGGTGATGTCTAAGTCTTCATGGGATAGATCTGAGAAGTCGGATTGGAAGGAAGAAGTAAGAGAAATCGCTTTGGCATTTTGGAGAGCAGCTCGTTTGCATCCCAATGTGATACCTTTGATCTTAACTAGAAGAAGTTTTTCTCCTGCATTTTTAGATCCGTCTGAAGCTCTTTTACAGGCTCTCGTAAAAAGCGGCAGATCCGGACAGGATCTCTTAGTAGCATTCCGGACAGTCTCCGGATTTTCCATGGGAATCGCTCAGGCAGAACTTGCAGGGCCATTATCTTCTTCCCAAGGGGAAAGTTCAGAAGAAACGATTCATAGATTCCAGTCCTTGCCTAAGGAACGTTATCCTCGTTTGACTGAGATCGCAAATTCTGCAAAATCCAGCAGCCCGGAAGAGGAGTTTATCTCCGGATTGAATATTATTTTGAAGGGATTGGACTTAAGTTAAAGCCGTGATCTATGTGCGAGAAAAACTTAAAACGAAATCTCACTCAGGATCGGAAAACGGAAACTGGATTTAGGATCCAGACCGTATTCATCCAAATGAAAAGAAGGTGGGAGCCTTTCTCTTTTCCATTGGCTTGCAGAGAATAATTTCAAAAATTTCTTTTTACCTTCTTCCGCCTCTTTTGCGTTGGACCATTCCTGAGACTCTAAAAGATTATCAGGAGATTTTCCTAAATATACAAAATTCCTTTCTAATTTTTGGAGAAGTGGATAAGGCATTAGATCCTTCTCATCCTCTTGTTTTTCAGAAAGTGGTTTTAGTTCAGCGGTTGGTTTAGAATTTAAAATTCCTTCTAGAGCATTTATTTTAGGAAGAATAATATCTTTTCCTTCATGCACATTCTTGAGCCAAGAAAGTACAAATTCTTTGCTTACACCTGTGAGAGGAGCAACAGAACCGGAAGAGTCCCCGTCCATTGTGGTATATCCTACACTTGCCTCACTTCTGTTTCCTGTAGAAAGAAGAAGATGCCCGTTTAAGTTAGCGAGTAACCAGATGAGAGGAGATCTGACTCTAGCTTGTATATTTTGGAGTGCAAGATTATGATCTTTCCAGTTTGGAATAAGACCTTTCACCGAGGAAATTTTTTCCAACATGGATTTTACTTCAGAATCTACTGTGATCTCTGCATGAGTAAAACCTAACTCTTCAGAAAGTTGTTTTGCAGAATTTTTGGTTTGTTCGGAATTGTTTTCAGTTCCTTGGAAAAGTGTGAATAATAGATTTTTAGGATCTAAACCTAAGGAATCCAAATATTTAGGTCCTAATTCTTTCTCCGAGAATAGAATTCCTGCTTTTACAAGAAGAGCACATGCTGCACTATCTGCTCCACCTGAAAGAGATAATGTATAACCTTTTGTTTTGGATTTAATCAGATAATCAAATAAACCAAGAGAAGTAGCTCTCGTAAAATCTTGGAATAGATCTGATTTGGAAACTTGGACTGAATTATTAAAATCCTTTTGGACTTTGAGAGGAAGTATCTCTATTCTTTGCAGACCTTTCCCTCTGGATCTAAATTCCCTTGTACCTGAAGATCTGAAGTTTCTTGCACGATTGGATCTGAGTTCTGTGGAATCCAGATCTAAATGAGTACTTTCAAAATTAGTAAAGTGAAGTTTGGGACCTTCTTGTTTAACGTTTCCGTCTACGATCCCCATACATCCGCCTTCAAAGATCAAACGGCCAGATTCATTCCCATCTAAGTTTGCATAAAGAATTGCTGTAGAAGAATTTCTTGAAGACTCAGAGAACATTTTTTTACGTATATCTTGTTTTCCCAAAGCGAAATGAGAAGCTCCAGGAGAAAGGATGAGATCCGCTCCTGCTTCGACCAGGTATTGACCCGGTCGAACTTGGACCCAGGAGTCTTCGCAGATCTCTATTCCAAAATTAAAATCTGCACTTTCAAAAAGTAGAGAACCAAAAGGAAGTTCTGATCCATCAGGAGTGATCGCGTAATTTCTGGATTCTTCTCCTTTTGTAAACCACCTGTTTTCATAATGCACACCTGTTTGTGCCAGGTTTTGTTTCGGGACGAGTCCTAATATTTTGCCGTTTTGCAAAACTGCGGTTACATTGAATAGATAAGGGCTTTGGAAGAATGGAAGTCCAACAATGACTGTTTTGCCGGATGTAACTTTTGCGATCTCTAAAAGACTTTTCCAGGATTGTTCCCAAACCCAAGGAAAATAGAAAGTGTCCTCACAACCATAACCTGAAATACAGAGTTCTGGAAAAAGTATCAGAGAAGAATTTTCGTTGGCTTGGATTGCGGCCAGGATCTTCTCTCGATTTCCTTTAAAATCCAAAGCGGTGGTTTTTAAACTTACTGCTGTACAACGGTAGACGGACATTTCCCTCCTAGTATCCTCTATTAGGAATGGGAGACAAGGATATTTCAGAGTAGATCCTTTCTGCTGCTCCTCTGCCTGTTTCCACAAATTGGCGATTGGAAAAACGGATGGCCTCTTTTCTTTCGGAGCTTAATTGCAGAATTTCTAAAACTTCTTCTTTTGTGCGGATAATGAATAGCCCACCTCTATGATTTAGTTCGATTGCTTCAGGTGCATGCGTAATCCTTGGGCCGCTTAAAAGTGGAAGCCCAAAATACGCTGGCTCCAGAACATTATGCACTCTATTATGTAGCGCTCCACCTACGTATGCAAAGTCTGCTGCTCTATACGCATGTGCCAAAATCCCAAGCACGTCAAATAAGATCACTCTGGAAGAAAGTGAATCAAACTCAGTTCGAGAATATAAAGTATAATCGGAAGTGAACGATTTGATCTCAGATTCTAACTGAGTAATTCTTGAAGGATCTGTTTTATGGGGGAAGATCCAGAATGCAGTATTTTTGAGAGAAGGTTCTTGCAGAAGTGGAAGAAGTAATTTTTCGCAAGGCTCATAAGTAGAAGCGAGTAGAAACACTTGAGAGAATGGATAATTTTTGGGTCTTTTAAATTCTCTTTGGCTTGTTTCTATTTTTTGGATCACAGAATCAAATCTGGAATCTCCTAGAGTTTTTATGACCTTTTTATCTCCAAGCAATTCTCTGAACTTTTCTTCTCCGGAAGAATGAGAAGTGAGGATTTTATCGAATAAGGAAAACGCTGCTTTATAAAACTTCTTTTGGACAAATCCTTTTGGAGAAGTGATGACTGCGGAGGCAAGTACGGTTTGGATCCTTCTTCTTTTAGCAGCCTGAAGTAAATTAGGCCAACGATCCCAGGCCATACATACTAAAACTTGGGGAGAAAATTTATCTAGTATAAAATCATAACTCCAAGGAAAATCTAAAGGAAGACGAAATTTTAAATCCGCCGGAAATGCTTCGAGGCTAGAATCTCTGACTGAATCAGAGAATACACTTTGGAGAATAAAAGTTTCCGGCTCCTTCTTCTTATATACTAAAGCGAGTGCCTTACATTGGTCCAGTTCTCCAACGGATGATGCGTGCAACCATACTACTTTTTGCGCTTTGGGTGCAAAAGGGTAGGAGAGTATTCTGCGCTTATCTTCCTTTCGGTTCCTAAGAAAATTTTTTGCGCCGGGAATGAGCAGTGAGAAAACGAAAATCCAGGGCCAAAGAAGGATCGTCAAAATCCGATACGTTATTAGCATAGTGGTATGAGATCTCCTCTTTTTGTATTCGACCTAATGGATACCCTGATCCAGGACCCTTTCCATTTGGCCTTAAAAGAACTTTTGCCCAGAGAACATTGGGAAGATTTTAAGAACGGTCGGGAAAAGCAAGCCTTCTTAGATTTCGAAATGGGAAGAATCGAAGAAGAGGATTTTTTCCAGAGATTTTATTTAGATTCTTATAAGGATAAGGGACTTCCTCATCCAAAAGATCTAAAGGAAAAGATGTTTTCCAAGATAACTCCTATAACTGAAACTTTAGAGATCGTAAAAAGTTTAAGGTCCAAAGGTTTTTCTGTGATCCTTGCCAGTAATTATTCGATCTGGTACAAAGAAGTTATGAAATTTCCAGAGATAGGGGAACTTCTTCATTCTTTGGATGCTTTGTATTTTTCTTGTGAGATGGGTGTTAGAAAACCAGCCCAAGAATATTTCCAATGGATAGAGACTGATTTTCCCGGAAAAGAGTATGTGTTTGTAGATGATAACCCAACCAATGTGGAAGTCGCGGGTTATATGAACTGGAATGCTTTTAAGTTTAATCCCAAAAAACCGGGAGAATTGAAGGAGTTCCTTACAGAGCAGTACCCCAATTGTCTTTGACCTCTGCTCCAGGATACGATTCTTCTCTGCTATCAATCAGTATTCCTAAACGATCCATATAAAAATAAAATTCACCTTTGGGTTGGAAAGGATTCGGTTTGATCCGGATAGAAACTAACTCCAAAGGAAATCTAAGAGATTGATTCAGCCGGATATTTTTTGCAGGGACAGCAATTTGGGTCTCTATTCTTTTCCAACCATCAAACTTTAGATCTCCTAATTCCAAAACGATCTCTTTAGATTTTTTCTGGTGAAATACTAACTCCAAGACCACGTTATGATTATTGGAGTAAGCCCAGAAAAACACTCTTGTCGGAATTCCAATTGGAAGTCGGATTGGTTCCTTTGGTCTTATCTCCAAATGTTCATGTTTAGGGTTTTCGAAGAACGTTTGGACCATCATTGATCTGTATTCTTCTTTAGGAGATGCCTTGTATAATTCTCTTTCTTTTAGGAATGCTTGAGAGTCGGGGACCTGAGAAACATAGTCTATCCTATTTAAGAAGGAAACTCCTCTATAAACTTCCCAAGGTCTTTCTCCTTCGAATGAATCTACTAGAAAAAGATTGTAATGCTTCCAATCGATTAGTACTTTTTCTAATTGAAGGACTCTGTTTGCCTCATCTTGGTCTCTTTTAAGCGGAGGTGCCCAGGTAGGTTTAGGAAGTATCCATAAACTTAGGCAAAAACAGAATAGAACGGTCCGGATCACTCTAGATCTTTCGGTAGATTTTGTGGATCTCCTAATAAGAAGCCGGGTTTTTTGCCCAATTCTCGGGTTTTCCCAGCCGATAATTCTAAAAGGTATTTTATGAACCGGGATATTCTCAAAATCCTACTGAGCGGACTTTTAATCCTGCTACTTGGATCTCTTGCATTTTATTTATATGTGGAGAGAGATCGTATTGCCGCTTGGTATAAGGACAAAAATGTCCAAGTTGAGGAGAAGTCCCAACCAGAACGGACCATTCTTACTCCGGAAGAAGTGCCTGACGGAAAAGATCTGTCTTCTCCAAATCAAAACTTTGACTCTGATTTTTCCAAACCTAAGGATTCAGTTACTGAACCTTCATCTCAACCTTTGCCAAAAGACTATGAGGTTCCAGGTTTAGGAAAGGAGAAGAAGGACTCACTCTCCACAAAAACTTCTGAGAAGCCTGAGACAAAAATTACTGAAACTTCTGATCTTCCTAAAAGGGAAGAAATGGATCGCCCTAGAACAAAACAAAGGGATGAAAGTTTAGTAGAATACGATGACGGCCCTAAACTCAAAAAAGAAAAACGTCATTTTAAAAAGTACAAGAAAAGAAGAATGGCTCATTCTTCTGTAAATGCAAAGATCAGCTCTTTGGAAAAAAGAGTAGGGCGTTTAGAAAAAAAATTAGGAATGAAAAACGGATCTCCTAAGAAGAAGAGCAAAGTTTCTTTACGTAAACGTGTGGAAATTCTAGAACAAGAAGTCTCAGGTCTGAAAAAAAAGTCCAAGGCCGATTAGGCGTGGGTGTTTCTGAGAATTATAGATCTATAGTACAAGAACTGGAGTCCTTGAAACCTGAAGGAACTCCAACACTCATCGCAGTTTCCAAATTCCAACCCAAAGAAAAAGTCCAAGAAGCAATTTCAGGCGGAGTGATCCATTTTGGAGAAAATAGGGTCCAAGAAGGGATAGAAAAATTTTCCGACTTGGGAAAACCGGAAAAAGATTTTATACTACATCATATAGGTCCTGTTCAATCTTCTCATATTAGAAAATACTCAGGTCTATATTCATTTGTGCATGGAGTAGGTTCCCAAAAGATCCTGGAAGAATTGAAAAAAAGAATGGATCAGGATCGCTGGAAGATACGTTACTTCCTACAAGTCAATCTAACTCACGAAGATTCAAAATCAGGATTTTCTAAAGAAGATATTATGGAACTTCTACTCAAAAAAGAAACTCTCAGTTCAGAGTTTTGTGTATTAGAAGGTTTTATGACCATGGGCCCAAGCTCAGGAGATCTTGAAGAAACCCGCAAAGTGTTTAGAGAGATCTCTGATATACGAAAAGAATTTTTACCCCAAGGAAAATTATCCATGGGAATGTCAGGCGATTACAAAATTGCATTGGAAGAAGGTAGTGATTATCTTAGGATTGGGACCGCAATATTCGGAGAAAGAACATGAAATATAATAAAATTGGTATCGTAGGCTGCGGGAATATGGGAGGAGCGATCTACCGTTCTCTCCAATCCAGAAAAATAGATGTGATCGGTTTCGATCCTTATCTTGATCCAAAAAAGGCAGAAGGAATGATCTTGGAATCTGATTGGTCCAACTTCCAGAAGAAAGCGGACCTTATTATCTTAGCAGTAAAACCTGCTGAGGTCTCTAAAACGCTTAGATCCTTAGAGGCTCCCAAAGCGATCCTATCTGTTGCTGCCGGAATTGATACGAAGATACTTTCTTCTTCTGCGCCTTCTGGATCTAAGGTGGTCCGTATTATGCCGAATCTTCCTATTCTTGTAGGAAAGGGCGCTTTGGGCTATTATGGAGATAAGGAATTATATGAAAGTTTGAAAGAGATATTCTCACCTATCTCTTATTGTTTAGAACTTTCCAAAGAAGAACTAGTGGATGCTGTAACTGGACTCTCTGGTTCGGGGCCTGCATACGTACTTAGGTTTATACAAAGTTTGGCAGAAGGTGGAGTTGCCTCTGGTTTGACATACTCTCAAGCATTAGAACTCTCCATACAAACTGTGATAGGCGGCGCTGAATTACTTGCAAAAGAATTGGAAAAGAATCCTGATACTCATCCGGAAGTTTTGAAAAACAAAGTAACTTCTCCAGGCGGAACAACCATTGCAGGTTTAGAAGAGTTGGAGAAGAATAAGTTCCCGTTTGCTATTATCTCTGCAGTGAAAAGAGCAACAGAACGTTCTAAAGAGTTAGGAAACTAAATAGAAAGGATTATTATATAAGAGATTTGTTTCTTTTTTATAAGGAAAGAGTAGAAAAGGTAGAAATTAAACGTCTCTTTGTCTACTTTTGGGGATAATGATTTGATGTAAAACGCTCTAGCGCGGACAGGATTCGAACCTGTGACCTTTGGGTTATGAGCCCAACGAGCTACCGGCTGCTCCACCGCGCGGCGTCTAAAACCATGTTTCCGTACCCCAGGCTGAAAGTCAATTGAAAAAGAAAAAGAGTTTGATTTCCCCGAGGAAAGCTTTTTGATGCTACTACCTCTCGCGGATCGACTTCACGGAAAATGTTCAAAGTCCGTAGGCGAAGAAACGGATTAGCGAAATAAATTATCTTTTCAATTTTGTATTGGGAGATTCCACAGTTGATCGGAAAAGACAATGATCCATTGATGATCGAATATTATGAGAAGAAGATCTATGATCAGAAACAACTTCTCGAGATCAGTAAGGCTCTTAATTCCACACTGGATTATAAGTATCTAATTGATGCTATTTTAAATATTTGTTTAGCTCAACTTCAAACTTTGAGCGCGGCTATCTTTTTAGCTCCAGAAGCTGACTCTAATTATTTTGAATTGGAGCCGAGCTTTAAAGGATTCGATCTTGCAGAAGATGATGCAGGGTTTAAGATCAAAACAGATGCACCTTTAGTTACTTTTTTAGAGACCAAACTTAAGGCTATGACTCCTGATCAAGTCGAAGAGTCCATGGGCTTAAGTCCTGAACTGGAATTTTTAAGAAGAATCGGCGGAGACCTCATCATTCCTTTGAATGCAAAAGGAAAAGTGAACGGACTTCTACTCTTGGGTGAAAAGATCACCATGGGAGAGTGGATGGAAGAGGATAGAGACTTCCTCACAACTCTTTCCACTCTTGCAGGAATTGCGGTAGAGAACTCTAGACTGTACGAACTTGCTACCGTAGACATGATGACCGGTTTGAAAGTACATCACTACTTCCAAACTAAACTCAAAGAAGAGATGGAACGTTGTCGTAAAAAGAGAACGAATCTTGCTCTTCTATTCACTGATGTGGACAACTTCAAAAAGTTCAATGATACTCATGGACACCAGGCAGGTGACCAAGTCTTGATAGAAGTTGCAGCAAGGTTGATCCAATGTGCGGGTAAACATGATATTGCTGCCAGATATGGTGGAGAGGAATTCTGTTTAGTTATGCCTGGAGCGGACTTAAAACGTGGTTTCGAAATGGGAGAACGTTTGAGAAAGGCGGTGGAAACTGCTTCTATTCCGAATCCAAACGGAGGCCCTGATTTCCAAGTTACTCTTTCTATAGGAGTTTCCGAGTTTTGGACAAGCGACCGAAACAATAAGGACCTGATAGAAAGGGCGGATAAGGCACTTTACGAAGCAAAACACTCCGGTAAAAACAAGACCATTTCCTTCCAAATCCCGGTCCAGAACTAGTTTTTTCCCATTTTCTCAGGGATTTCGGACTTATCGAATTCTAAAATTCGACCGAAACCTCTATCATGGAAAAACAACTTGAGCTGGACCATTATTATATCAGCCAGATCGAAGAGGCGGAGCTCGGAAAACGTATCCGTAACCGTGCTTTAGGAAGAGAAGAGTTCGATTTTTCTCCTTATTCCTGCTTTATAGAATATAAAGCAAAGGATGTCCAGACTGGAATAGAGTATAGGGATTGCGTAATCGATTACACTCGCTGCCCAAATTCCCGTTGTATCAAAAAACTGCTGTAATTCTAAAGCGAACTCGTAGGAGTTCGCTTTTCCAATTTCCTTCCAAATAAAAAAGAATCGATTTTTTACTGAAATTTGAAATCCTAATCGGGTTTTCAAATTATTCCGATGTTTTTTCTTCCGAATCGTACATTCAAAAAACAGACTATTCTATCCAAGATCATCCTTGGGATATTCTTCTTTTATGTAGCAGGATGTACTACTTTTGATTTTCGGAATTTATTCTCAGGTTATATTCGTTACGAAAAAGAGGCAGGAGGAATTTGGGTCAGACTTCCTCTAAAAGAAGTAGATCATCTTCCTGTAATTTATCTATCCTTGGACAAGGACAGAGAACCTCTTAGATTCCTGATCGATACAGGCGCATTTGTTTCGTTTCTTTCGGAAGATCATGTTCCTGAAAATTCTCCTAAAAGAGTTTTGAGCGCTAGTTTTCCTGGAGGTTCTGTTCAGTCCGTACGAAGGACAATCAGGAATGATCTGTTCATCGGTGGAATTCGGCCATTTGAGTCTGTGGAATTTTATTCTCATGTATTCCCTAAAGAACTTAGGGTAGATGGGATTTTAGGAATGAATGCATTCTTAGGTTCAGTGATTGTTTTGGATTTGCCGGATAGAATTTCAATTTGGAGATCTTCTACCGCAAGTCCAGCACCCGGTTTTTTGGAAGAAAATTTATTTCCTATGTTTTTAAAATCAGGTCAACCTTCTGCGGTCCTTCTTCGTCCGCCAGGAACCAGGAAAGAATCTTGGATCTTGGATACTGGAGCAGAATACAGCGTCCTAGACTGGGACACAATCAAGTCAGATCATTCTACAGAATATGTAGAGGGAAAAGAAGCCACAGTATTCAACTTTGGCGGAGGTAGACTAAAGGCAAAGATCAGAACTCTTAGGCCTTTTTGTCCCGTTTTTGTGAAAAATGATTCTGAAGGAATAGGCTTCTGCACTCCTGAATTAGAGGTATTTCCTGGGGGAATTCCTCCTGATGCTTTACATTCGGACCATAGACGAGGGATCGTAGGGATCTTAGGCCGGAATTGGATGGAAAACTATCGAATTCTTTTGGACACAAAAAGGAGTCTTATTGGTATAGTAGGAAAGGAATCGGTCTTAAGGAATGAATAAGGGTAAGATCATAGTAGCGATGAGTGGAGGGGTAGACAGTGCTGTCACTGCAGGCCTACTCATGGAAGAAGGTTACGAAGTGATCGGGGTCAACCTACGTACTTGGGAATATGAGGCACCTGCCTGCGATACCACTAAAAAATCCTGCTGTTCTCCAGAAGATATTAGAGACGCGAGAGATGTTGGTCTCTCTTTAAACATACCTTTTTATGTGATCAAGATGGAGAAACTTTTCCAAGAGAAGGTCATAGACAGATTTGTAAATGACTACAAGGAAGGGAAGACCCCGAATCCTTGTGTGGAATGTAATACTTTCGTGAAGTTCGGTGCCTTATTCGAAAAGGCGCAAGCATTAGGAATTGATAAAATTGCTACGGGGCATTATGCAAATATCGTAGAGATAGATGGAAGATATGCTGTGTCCAATGCTCAGGACATGAATAAGAACCAAGCATATTATCTTTATGGTTTGTCCCAAGAGAATCTTAAAAATACAGTTTTTCCTTTGGGTGGAATGACCAAACCTGAAGTGCGTGAGATCGCAAGAAGAATGGGACTTCCAGTTGCTGAAAAAGCAGAATCCCAAGAGATTTGTTTTATTCCTGAAAACGATTATAGAAAGTTTTTAGCTAAGAAAAATATTGATTTCACTCCTGGAGTTTTCAAATTACAGGATGGACAAGTAATCGGAGAACATTCCGGAAAAGAAAACTTTACCATAGGACAAAGAAAAGGTCTTGGTATTGCTTGGAAGGCTCCTCTATATGTGATCTCTATCCAAGACGATGGAACAGTTGTTTTGGCAGAAGAAAAACAAACCTTCGTAGGATCTTTTATTGTTGAAGATCTAAATCTGCAAGCTTGGGCTCCTGTTCTCGAAACTGAAAGTTCTGAATGTAGAGTTCAAGTACGATACCGTTCTCGTCCTATCAAAGCTAAAGTAGTACGTAACGAAAACTTTATAGAAGTATTTCCGTTGGAAGAAGTAAAAGGTGTGGCTCCAGGCCAATCCGCAGTCTTCTATCCAAATGATTCTGATTATTTACTCGCAGGTGGGATCATCCGAAAAGGAAGTGTGACCACTTACGAAAAATCAGATCTTACTATTTTAGAAAATTCGGAATTAGGAGTAAGCGTTCTTCCGTGAGTAAAAAAATCGCAGGTAAGACGATCCTAATTATAGGCGGAGGACTTTTACAAGTCCCAATCATCCAAACAGCAAAAACGATGCTTCTTAGGACAGTGGTGGCGGATATGAATCCGGAGGCACCTGGTCTGAAAATTTGTGATCTTCCTCTTATCATGTCCACTAAGGACATAGAAGGAATGGTAAGAGAGGCGAAAAAATTATCCGCTACTACTAAAATAGATGGAGTTATTACTGCTGGAACAGATGCGAGTATGACTGTTGCCGCAGTGGCTAACGCTTTGGATCTTCCTGGGATCCGTTTTGTGGATGCAGAGGCTGCTTCCAATAAAGTAAAAATGAGAGAACGCCTGAAAAAAGCAGGTGTTCCTATTCCTGGATTTGCTCCTGTTTGGAGTATCCAAGATACTCGTGACGCGTTGGAATTCCTACAATTCCCATTGGTAATGAAACCCGCAGACAATATGGGCGCTCGCGGAGTTGTAAAAGTAAATAATAGAGAAGAACTACAGGCCGCATTCAAACATGCAAAAAAATATTCTCCTACTGGAGAGATGATCCTAGAAGAATATATGCCTGGTCCCGAAGTTTCTGTGGATGCACTTGCTTGGGACGGAAAATATATGATCACTGGTCTTGCTGACCGTATCATAGAAAGAGAGCCTTATTTTATAGAGATGGGCCATAATATGCCTTCCGCTCTTTCTCCTGAGATCCAAAAAGAAATAGAAGATGTGATGTTCAGAGGAATGCAAGCTCTTGGGATCAGAAGAGGTGCGGGGAAGGGAGATATCAAAGTAACTCCTACCGGTGTAAAAGTGGGAGAGATCGCTGCAAGACTGTCCGGTGGATTCATGTCTGCATTTACTTTTCCTCTATCCAGTGGTATCAATTTAAACAGAGCCGCAATCTTAATCGCTCTTGGCGAAGAGCCGGATAATTTAGAGCCATTATTTCATAGAGTTTCTATTGAGAGAGCGTTACTTGCTCCTAAGGGGAAACTTCTCGCAATCGATGGATTGGAAGAAGCTAAGAAGATAGAAGGTGTAACTGATATTTATCTCTTACACAAAGTGGGAGATATTATCCCTGAACCCACGAATAATATTGAAAAAACCGGGCATGTAATCATCTCCGCAGAGAATTTAACCCAAGCAGAGAGTGTATTCTCCAAAGTATTAGAAACTATTAAATTTACTTGTGATGAATTATATTCTATTTCTGAAAAAGAAATAGCAGCTAATGCAAGGATCCGTTTCGGAAAAGAGATTTGTTGGGTCTGCAAGGTTTGTGATGGAACAGACTGTGCTTCGGGAGTTCCCGGAATGGGCGGTGTTGGAAGAATGCTCAGCTTCCAGGACAATACAAAGGCTTTAGAAGAATATTCAATTCTTCCCAGATATATCCGAGACAATGTGCAAGCAAGCACTGAGAGCCTATTTTTAGGACAGAAATTATCTACTTCTTTCATGTGCGCTCCTATGACAGGTGCGATCACAAATATGAGCGGTGCCATGGATGAGTATACTTTGGCTGCGGTCTTATTGGAAGGGTGTTTAGCTTCTGGCAGCTTAGCATGGTTAGGCGACGGTGCAAGTCCCGAAAAATATCTGATCATTCTGGAAGCTCTCAAAAAAGTAGAAGGAAAAGGGATCCTTATCTGCAAACCTCGTGAAGACGAAGGACTAATTAAGGAAAGATTCCAAGAAGCGGAGGCGCAAGGTGTTCTTGCACTTGGTATGGACATAGATGCGGTGAATTTCAAAACACTGGTCCAGAAAAAAATTCCTTCTGTTACAAGAGGAGTCGATGCTCTTTCTAAAATACGTTCTTATACAAAACTACCTTTTATCTTAAAAGGTGTGATGAGCCCAGAAGATGCGATCCTTGCGAAAGAGGCGGGAGCAGATGCAATCGTTGTTTCCAATCATGGAGGCAGGGTTTTGGACGATATGCCTGGGACTGCCAGAGTTCTTCCTTTGATCCGTGAGGCATTAGGTCCTGATTTTCCTATCTCCGTGGACGGAGGGGTGAGAAGTGGCGCAGACGTTTTTAAAATGCATGCATTAGGCGCAAACAATGTCCTTGTTGGAAGACCCATGGCGATTTCCGCAGTCGGGGGCGGCGTGGCAGGAGTCAGATTTTTGGTGGGTCAATACACAGAAGGTTTGGCACAGGCAATGAATACTGTAGGGGTTTCCAAAATTTCCGAGATTAGGAAAGAATTTATTTTCAGAAAAAAAGAAGAAACTTCTTCTTAAATTCGTACTTAGATTTTTCTTTTTGCCAGAGTTTTGATACAATTCCACAGAAGGTGTCCGGGATCACCTTAACGTATTAGTAGAATATAATGCAAAAAGGTTGATCCGGAAAATTCCTTAGAACTAGTAATTTCCTTTCCCTAAACGAGGGAGTCGTTAAACTCGGATACCTTGTTAGAGGGTAAGCGATCCTTTAGGAGGAAAGTTTGGATAGGACAGTCAAAGAAACAGATGCTCTGACTAAAATCCTCCAAACATTGTTTGCGAGACTGCCTGTTTCTGTGGAAATTAAAGGCAGGTCTTATCCAGCAAAAATTGTAGGGATCAAAGATGGTCTCTATCTTTTGGCTTCTCTTCCAGGAAAATCGGAAGGGGAAAAGACTCGGATCCTATTTCTCACTCATAATAATCATTTTTTCCATGGTGTGTTTACCGTTGTCCAAAGAAATGCTGGCAACGGTTTAGAATTACTTCGTATCCAAGCGGTAAAAGTCAGCGAGGCAAAACGTGCTCAAGGTAGGGTAGAGCTGGAAGGCGGAGGAGGGGAGCCTATAATTCTCACCAATATTATCAATCAACTTCACTTAAGACGTTCATTAGGTTTTATTGATAAGGTTGTAGAGGGTATCCTGCAGAAACATTCCAAAAAGATGAAGGAAACCTATCCTGATTCTGTGATCTATTTTTCAGATAGAATGGATAACCGTCTTAGGATCATGTATAACTTTGAACAATCCATCTTTGTTACCAATCGTTTGGAAAGAAGTTCGGGTGGAGCCGGACAAGACTTTGTCCCAATCGAAGAATATCTGAAACTTCTGGCGTTGAATAAGATTGAATCCAGATTTATTTCCGAAATTTCAGTTTTAATACGTTATAAAAATTATACTCCACTTGGTTATGTGCAGGTTCTCTCGGATAAACCAATGGATACGGAAGATTATAATAAGATCACATTATTCGCTGCTGCAATTTCAAGAGATGTGATTGCTTCAGGATTCTTCCAGGAATCCAAAGAAAGATGTATGGCAGAAGACATCAGTAGAAGTGGACTCGGATTTTTCCATCCACAATCTATTTTCTTTTCCAGAAGTTTTGCAGTTGGGGAAATACTACTTTGTGATCTACAGCTGAACCAAGAGTTAAGAGGAACCTATAGAGCAGTTATCCGAAATATCACGAACACTGATAAAATGTTTCGTATAGGTTTACAATTTTTCAATTTGAATTCTAAGGAAGAAGAGATCCTGAACCAATTCGTAGATTCAAGACTAGGGCCGGGAGAAGGTTCCCAGGCTCCTGAATCAAGCGTGCAAGATCCAGGCCCTCCTAACGGAGCGGAATCTACTCCTGAGATGGAAACAATTTCAGAAGAAGTTCCTGATATGGGTTTTGAAGGAGAAGAAGAGTCTGTCTAATTCTTCTACACAAGAAGGTCTTAAAACAAAGATTGGAAAAGAAGAGGCAGGTACTCGACTCGATGTATTTCTTGCTTCCAGATTCACATACCAATCCAGGTCCAATTGGAGAAAAATATTAGAAGAAGGTAAAATACTAGTACAAGGAAAACCTGCAAAACCTTCTTACTCGATCAAAGATGGAGACGAGATACTTTATCTTCCTGGAGAAAGTTTTGAACCTCCTGTCATTACTGACTTTAAAATTCTATATGAAGATTCTCGCTACATTGCAGTAGAAAAATCAGGAGATATACCGATCCATAGTGCCGGAAGATATAGAAAGAATAATCTCACAGATCTAATCCAAGAAGATCCTCGTTTCGAAAAAATTTACACCATCCACAGATTGGACAGAGAAACTTCTGGAGTAGTTGTTTTTGGAAAAGATTCAGAAGCAGCTTCTAAATTGGCAGAGCTGTTTTCTAAAAGGAAAATAAATAAAACCTATATTTCTTATGTTTGGGGAAATTTCCCGATATCCGTTAGCGCAAAAGGATATTTGATTTCGGACCCTTCTTCTTTGATCCGTAAAAAAAGAAAATTTATCTTTGAGAACTCTTTTCAAAAATTAGAAACTCCAGAAGAAGATTTTGAGACTTCAGAAACTAATTTTAGAAAAATTGGAGAAGGTACGTTTCAAGGTTTACCTTTTTCTAAAGTGTACTGTTTTCCGAAAACCGGAAGACTTCATCAAATCAGAGCCACATTATATTCATTAGGGTTTCCTTTAATTGGAGATAAAATTTATGGAAAGGACGAGGGTGCATTTCTGGAATTTATAGAAGGAAAAGACCCGGATTTGATCTCTAAACTTGGAATGAATAGACAGGCATTACATTCCAGTTCTCTAAAATTTATTCATCCATTTACTGGGATCAAAATAAAGATTAGATCTAATTTGCCGGAGGATTTTCCGGAATGAACGAAAAACCAGGATTTTGGATCTCTTTATTCCCTCTTGGATTTTTGATCCTTTCTTTAAGTATCGCAGGATATTTATTCGGGAGTGGTATCGCAGAAGGTCCTGCTCAAATTTTATTATTTAGCGCGGGCGCAATCTCCGCAGGAATTTCTAGACTTAGAGGAATTTCTTGGGAGAAGATAGAAAATACGGTTCTGGATTCCCTACGAAATGTTCTTCAGCCAATACTCATTTTGCTTTTGATAGGTACATTGATCGGGATCTGGATACGTTCCGGAATTGTTCCTGCGCTAATAGTCTGGGGATTGGAATTATTAAAACCTGAGATATTTTTACCTTCTGCACTCATCTTATCTTCTGTTGTTTCTTTAGCTACAGGAAGTTCTTGGTCTACCGCAGGAACTATTGGTGTCGCATTGATTGGAGTTGGTGCAGGACTCGGAAAACCTTTGGGAATGGTAGCGGGAGCAGTAGTCTCAGGAGCATATTTCGGAGACAAACTTTCTCCTTTTTCCGAAACTACTAATCTTGCATCTTCCATCACTGGAGTTTCAATTCTATCACATATACGTAATATGGCCAGGACCACTTTGCCAGCTTTTGGGATTTGCCTTTTGGCATTCGGGTTTTTAGGCTGGGGAGGAAGCCAAGGAGGAACAGAAGCCGCAATAGGTCCTGTGATCTCAGCTTTGAAAGCAGAATTCCAAATTTCTTGGGTTTTACTTTTTCCGCCGCTTCTCACATTCTTTCTCATCTATTTTAGAGTTTCTGCAATACCTTCTATCTTTATTGGGATTTTGAGCGGAGGAGTTTGTTTTCTTCTGACCCAGTCAAATATATATGCAAATTCTTTAAACTTTCAAGATGCTGCCTCTGCCGCTTTTAAAAATTTGGTATCTGCCGCTTCCGAAGGAACAAAAGTAAAAACAGGACATGTGGTCGTAGACGGGTTATTATCCAGAGGCGGAATGTCTTCTATGCTTTCCACAGTTTGGCTGATTATCTCGGCCATGTTTTACGCAGGGATCATGGAAGGTGGCGGAATGACCCAAGTTTTGGCGGAGAAGGTTCTAAACTGGGCAAAGGCAAGAGGTTCATTATTTGCTGCTACAGTATTTACTTGTATGGGAACCAATTTATTCTGCGCGGATCAATATCTTGCGATAGTAGTTCCAGGCAAAATGTTCAAAGAAGCTTATTCCAGGAAAGGGTTGGATCCTAGAAATCTTTCTAGATGTTTAGAGGATTCAGGAACAATGACTTCTGCTTTAGTTCCTTGGAATTCCTGCGGTTCCTTTATGGCTACCGCCTTAGGAGTTCCTACCCTTGTGTATCTTCCTTACGCATTCTTAAATTTACTTTCTCCTTTGTTTTCCTTAGTTACTGGATGGACCGGTTGGGGCCTGGCTGGAAAAGATCCGGAAGCTAAAAAAGAGATTTCCTGAACTCTTTTTAGCTTTTAAGTGGAAGAAGGTTTCTATAACATCTGCTCGATTATAAATCTTAGAAAAATGCTTGTGTCGCCACAGCGATATGCGAAAATACTGAAAAAGTGAGCAAAAGCTCACATTTTAAAAAAGGCATGTCTCGGGTGAAATTCCGAGATACTTCGATATGAGGAGAGGGGTTCCGATGCCTAAATTCCATTTAAAAGAAAGGTACATTCCCGTTTTAGGACTATTGGTCCTGGGAATTTTGATGGGAGCCTTCGCTTCTTCTTGCAGTAGCAATGAAGGAGAGGCAGTAGAAGGTTTTGCCCATGTGGTAATGGTGGATAATGCATTTTCTCCCCCTATGCAAAAGATCCCAATCGGCGGTCAGATCGAATTTATAAATTCTGGGGCTAACCCTCATAATGCGATCGCAGTGGATAAGTCTTGGTCTACCGAAAAAAGTTTCGGTAATATCGTGATGCCAAGAGGCGCCAAGATAAAGATCAGCTATCCTAAGGAAGGAGTTTTTCCTTATTACTGTAGCTTCCACGCTTCTCCAGATGGAAAAAGCGGAATGGTTGCGGATATCGTAGTTGGAAATGCTGCTTATAACCCAGCTGCAAGAGCTGGTAAAGATTGGAAGGTCGCTGAAAAATTTTCAGGAACCACTCGTAAGGTTCCACAAATGTATCCTACCATCCAAAATGCGGTGGACGCTGCTTCTCCTGGAGATCTTATCCTGATCAGCGAAGGTGTATATTACGAAGAAGTGGTGGTCACTACTCCTTCTCTTACATTAAGAGGAACGGATAGAAACAAAGTAATCTTAGATGGTCAGTTCCAAAGAGCAAATGGTGTCATCGTAGTTGGAGCAAACGGTGTTGCAGTAGAGAATATGACTGCAAGGAACGCCACCTTAAACGGATTCTTTTGGACAGGTGTAAAAGGATATAGAGGTTCTTATCTAACCGCTTATAATAACGGAGACTATGGAATCTATGCTTTCGATTCAGTGAACGGAGTATTAGAACATTCTTATGCTTCTGGATCTCCCGACGCGGGGATTTACGTAGGCCAATGTTATCCTTGTAAGGCAATTCTTTATAATGTGATCTCCGAGAACAGTGCCTTGGGTTATTCCGGTACGAACGCTGGGGGAGAATTATATATCCTCAGTTCCATCTGGAGAAATAATATCGTAGGTTTGGGACCAAATTCCTTGGATAGAGAACTTCTTCCTCCGGAAAGAGAAACTTATATTATTGGGAATTTAATCTATGATAATAATAACCTGACCGCTCCAATCAAACCTCTGGAATACCCTACTTACGGAACAGGGATCTTGATCGCAGGCGGTTTACATAACGTGATCAAAAATAACGTTGTGATCGGACATGATAATCACGGGATTGCAATCTTCCCGAATCTGGATGAGAATTTTTGGTTCTCTCATAGAAATATTGTGGAAGGAAACATTGTACATTCTTCCGGTTTTGGAGACTTGACGCTTGCAGGACCGATCAGTATTGGAAACTGTTTCTCAAATAATAAATTCCAAACTTCAGTTCCTCCTTTATTGGAAAAAACGAATTCTTGCGCTTCAGGGATCAGAATCCCAATGGGCGGAGAAATTTTCACTGCGTATAATGCGCTTTCTTTAATGGTGGATGCGACTCATGGAATTTATCCAAGCGGAGATTGGAAGAACCAACCGGTTCCTTCTCCTCAAGCAAATATTCCAGGCGGTGTTGCAGCCCTGGTTAAACCTGCTATTCATCCTTTCGAAGATTTCGGTTTAGATTTGGATAAAGTAAAACTTCCAGAAGAAGCAGCTAAAATCCTAGCAGAAAGAAAACCTAAATTCGGAGACGTTCTGGGTGGATTCTCTGTGCCTAAACCTTTGGATATCCAAATAGTGATCTTCCGTTGGTTCGGATATTTGCTTCCGCTACTTCTTTACGTATGTTTGGTCAGCTTAAGTGTTTATGATCTGATTTCTAAATCAGGAACAAGCATTGGCAAATACGTATGGTTGGCGTTTGTTTCCTTGGTGCCGTACATCGGGGGAGGAGCTTATCTTCTTTCAGGCAAATCTTCTTATCCTAAATACTTGAGATTCACTCTTGTGTTTGCCGGATTTGGAGCTTCTCTGGCCTTCATTTTCTACCTTGGGTTTACCATTGTAGGGAACGTCGGAGCGGGTTGATCTCGGGAAACTTAATACATTAATATTTTAGAATATACTAAGGAGTTATTTATGGAAACTACTCAATTTTACGATCCAGGATTTTTTACCTTACTTTTCAACTTTTACGGATACTACATTTTTTACATTTTATTCGCTCTATGGGCGCCGTTGGCTCTGATCGATTTGTCTAAAAGAGAAGATGTGGATCCTAAAAAAGGAAGTTTATGGACTGCAGCGATTATTCTTGTCCCATTATTCGGGGCAGGAGCCTATCATATAGTTGGCGGTTCTAAGATCCCATCTTGGGCAAAGAACAGTCTTGTGTATGGCGGGATCGGCCTTTTGGTTTTAACACTTCTGATCTCTACGATCGCAAGATTCTAATAAACGGTAAGGTAATATGAATCGGAAGGATTTCCTTCGTTGGTTAGGAATAGGTGGTGCCGGGCTCGCAGCGGGTACCGGAATCGCCGGAATTACCACAGGCAAAAAAGAAGATCCACTCTGTAGGACGGGGTCTTCTGTTCCAGGACAGATTTCTTCTACTCCGAATCCTTCTATTCGATTGCCTGGCTCTATAGGTGGGAATTCCTACGGAAGTATGATCCATCCTCCTATGTTCGCGGACGCCGCGTTCTTGTCTAGGATGGAGTTACATAGTACGATTCCCCAGGCTCCTACCGGTTCTAAATTTCGTTCTGAAGTCAATATTATAGAAATGCCATTGACTGTGGCTCATAATACTGTCGTGGACGCTTGGACCTTCGATGGTGTTGTTCCTGGAAAAGTGATACGCGCAAGACTTGGCCAGGAGATGGAACTTCTTTTTAGAAATCATTCCAATCATCCTCACTCTGTTCATTTTCATGGAACTCATGATCCTCAGCAGGATGGTTGGGAACCAATTGCTCCTGGTGCAGAAAGAATTTATAAGATCACTGCGGGCCCGATCGGGTTTCACCCATACCATTGTCATGTTCCTCCTTTGGCGAGTCATATGTCCAAAGGTTTGTATGGTGGATTTATAGTAGATCCTCCTGGAGGGAGGCCTCCTGCATTAGAATTCATGCTGATACTTGCAGGATGGGATTTGAATGAAACCGGTCGAAATGATATTTATGCCTGGAATGGTATCGCTGGATATTATGATCGTTTTCCGATCAAGGTCCCTGTTGGCAAAAAAGTAAGATTATACATTGCGAATATGACTGAACATGATCCTGTTGCTTCTTTTCATCTTCATTCCCAGACATTCGATGTGTATAGAACTGGAACCAAACTTGTGCCAGATGAACATACAGATGTAATCACTCTGGGACAAACAGAACGAGCAATTGTAGAATTTACACTTACTAAAAGAGGAAGATATATGTTCCATCCTCACCAGACCCATATGGCGGATAGGGGAGCAATGGGCTGGATCGTAGCAGTATGAATTTTTTAAAATCAAATTATAAAAATATAATTTATTCTCTTTTGATCCTTGGAGTTGGTTTCGGTGTAGGTTTTTATATGAAAAAGAAACCTTCTTCTCAATTCGCATCTGAAACTCCTGTAGCAGAATGGAGAACTGCAATCTTAAAAGATACAGAAGGGAAGTCTATTCGCCCGGCAGAATTACCTGGGAATTTGTTCGTAGTTTATTTTGGTTTTTCCCATTGCCCTGATATGTGTCCAATGGCTTTGAATGATATAGAGAACGCATTCATTTCTTTAAAAGATGATTCCAAAGATATTACTCCTGTGTTTATTACAATCGATCCGGAAAGAGATACTCCGGAAGTATTAAGAAAATATATTTCTCATTTTCCTGGAAAAGAACTCGTAGCCTTAACTGGTGGAAAGGATCAGATCAGCGAGTTGCAGAAAGGATTTGGAGTATTCTCTCAAAAGACCCAGCTCCCTCAAGGAAATGGAGAATATGGAATGGATCATACTCTTTTTATATATCTAGTAGATAGAGCTGGAAATATACTAAGAGCTTATCCTACAGGGATCAAGGGAGAAGAACTGGCAAAAGAAATCAGAGAATTATTGTAATTAACTAAATCTCTCTGTGAGCTTAAGTACCCTGTAGGAAACATTCATTCTTTATCATAAAAAGCGAATACAACTGCAAGGATCACAAGGAAAAAACTAACCGCGTGATTCCATTTCATTTTTTCTTTTAATACCAGAATCGCAAATCCAACAAAAATAGTGATCGTGATCACTTCTTGTAAAATTTTGAGTTGGAAACCACTTAATCCGTCTTCCGCATATCCGATACGATTTGCAGGGACCATCAGGCAATATTCAAAAAATGCTATTCCCCAAGAGATCAGGATAGTTTTCCAAATTGGAAAGTCTTTGAAGAACTTTAAGTGACCATACCAGGCAAAAGTCATGAATAAATTGGAAAGAGTGAGTAATATAAAAGTTCTCATAAATCCAGGAAAACCGACTGGAAGAATAGAAGCAAAAAAAAACCGGGCAGAACCCGGTTATCAAGTAAGGATTTGCTGAAAAACAATTAGTTAGTTTTGACCTCTATCTTTTTGCTCAAAGGTTTTTTTCTAGGAAGTCTGAGTTGCAGAACCCCATTTTGGAGTACTGCGGAAATTTTATCTTCTTCCACGGGTTCGGATACAAGGAATGTCCTTTTATAATCTCCAGTTCCATATTCCGAATATCTTAAGTTTCCTTTCGGTTCAGAAACGTTGGTTTTAGCAGAGATCCTGAGTTCATCCTTCTCCAGAGAAATTTCAAGATCGGATTCTTTTACGCCAGGAAGATCTAAGACAAGAAGATGTTCTTCTTCATTCGAATAAAGATCCGTAGAAGGAGTATAAGTCGGTCTTGGTCTTTGAGTCTTCTCTTGTTCTGTTGCGGTTCTTTCTTCTGTTTTAAGTAATTCTGATACGCTCATTTTTTTTCTCCTTATGCCTTTGCTTCGATACGGATCTTTCTTGGTTTTTCGCTTTCAAGAATTGGAAGCTCTAAGGTTAAAATTCCGTCTTTTACGGTTGCTTCTACTTTTTCTGAATCTACTGCTACTGGTAGTTCTAGTCTTCGTTGGAATTTTCCTCTGGCTCTTTCTATCCTACGAGGTTTGTCTTGTGCATAGTCCTTCCATTCGCCTGAGATGGTGAGAAGGTTGTGAGCCACTGTAATGTCCAAATCTTCTGGAGAAAGACCAGGAATCTCTGCGGTTACTGTGATCCTGTCTTGGTCTGTATAAACATTTAGCGCAGGGTATGCCTGTCCGCCTTCCCAGACTGGATCGAATAAATTATGAAATCTATTTTGAATTCTTCTGACTTCGCTAAAAAAATTTGGGGTTCTCATTATTGCCTCCTGGGCTATTTAGCAATTTAATACTTAGAGTGCTAAATATTAAAAAAAGTTCCACCCAATTTTATGAAAATTAGCACTTTTTTAATTAGAGTGCTAAAATGCGAAAGGGCCCAAATTTTCCCTGGATCCGCCCGATTCTGGCCTAAAACCGGATTTTAGAAGAAAAAAGAAGATATTCCTTTTCTGGTTCAAGAGGAAGATTAGCCGAAATTTTAGACATCTTAGGCGATTCTTAGGACCAGAAAGGAGAAATTTTGAATTCGGAATCCAATCTGAAAAAGAACAGAATACTTTTGATCCGCTGTAAAGACGAGGCGGGCCTGATCCATAGGATCACAGGATTTTTAGCAAATATAGGTGCTAATATAGTTGGGAACCAAGAGTTCGTGGAGCCATTAGAGAAAGTGTTCTTTATGAGAACTGAATACTCTTTAGAGAATAGTTCAAAAGAAGAAGGTCTTATCTCCGAACTTGCAAAAATTCTTCCGAAGGATGCAGAGCTTACTTTATCCAATCCTGAACTTCCTAAGGTAGTTTTGCTTGTTACGAAAGAGCCTCACTGTTTGGGAGATATTCTTCTTCGCTGGAGATATGGAGAATTACCCATGGAACTTTTGGGTGTGGTTTCCAATCACGAAATTTTAGGAGATCTAGTCCGAGATTTTAAACTTCCTTTTCATTGTATTTCAAGCGAAGGGATGAGTAGAGAAGAACATGAAATCCAATTGGACTCTTACCTGAAGGAGCTCCAACCAGATTGGATCGTTCTCGCGAAATATATGAGGATACTCACTCCTGAATTCGTGAAAAAATGGGAACATCGTATATTGAATATCCATCATTCGTTTTTACCTGCGTTCGTAGGAGCAAAACCATACGAGCAAGCATATAAACGTGGAGTTAAGATTATAGGTGGAACAGCCCATATAGTGACAGAAAATCTAGACGAGGGGCCAATCTTAGTACAAGATGTTTGTCATGTGGATCACGGGTATTCTCCTGAACGTTTGGTTTTGTATGGAAGAGATCTGGAGAAGGTCGTCTTATCCAAGGCTCTTCGCCTACTTTTGGAAGATAGGGTGATGATCTTTCAAAATAGAACTATCATTTTTGAATAAATTAAAAGCGAAAATAATATTAGGTTTTTAGATAATACATGAAATTAAAATACGTCGGCTTCATTTTTTCTATAGTACTTGCTTGTGTTCCTCCGGTATTTTCCTTTTACGGATATGTTCCTGCTTCTGTGGGAGGGATGTTCTTTATATTTCTGATCGCTGCAGGATTATGGATTTTTGAAATTATTCCAGGTCATGCTACTTCTATCCTGATCATATTTTCAGAGATCATTCTATTTTCTAATCCTGGTAAATGGGAATTTTTAAAACAATATGCAGGACCAGGAAAGGCGACTCCTCCTGCAGTATTTTTAGCATCGCTTGCAGATTCAGCGGTGGTTTTATTTTTGGGAAGTTTTGCTTTAGCTAAATCTTGTGTAAAAGTAGGAGTGGATCGCTGGCTTGCGAATCGAGTTCTACCTTATTTTGGAACTTCTCCCAAATATGTTTTACTCGGGCTTATGAGTATCACTGCTACAATCTCTCTTTGGATGAGTAATACTGCTACAGCATCGTTGATGATCGCGTTGGTATTTCCATTACTCATGGTTTTGGACAAGGGTGAAAAATTTAGAAAAGCTGTTTTGATCGGAATTCCATTTGCTGCGAATTTAGGAGGGATTGGAACTCCGATTGGTTCTCCTCCGAATGTGATTGCCTTTGCAAATTTGAAAAATCAGGGCTATGGAGATTTTATTTCTTTCGGAAGCTGGATGCTTGTTGCAGTTCCTCTCTTGGTCATTCTGCTTTTTACTGCATGGTTTTGGCTTCTTCGTGCATTTCCAGCTAGCGAAGGTTTAACTCTTTCTCTTCGTTATGAAACTATTTCTGAAGATGGCTCTGAGAAAAAGTTGAAATTTGTTTTGTTCGGGTTTTTGGCTACAGTTCTTCTATGGTTTACTGAATCCTTTCATGGGATCCCCGCAGGTGTTGTGGCATTATTTCCACTTCTTCTTTTTACTTCGTTTGGAATATTGGAATCCAATGATTTACGTTCTTTGGAATGGGATGTTCTGATCTTAGTTGCGGGAGGGATCGCTCTAGGAACAGGGATAGAAAAAAGTGGGGCAGGGGCTTGGTTTGGAGAATTGATCGGCAAACAAGCAGGTCCGGGGGAAAGTCTTTGGGTGCTTGGGATCTTCTTCTCGATTGGACTTTTTCTTTCTACATTCTTATCTAATACTGCGACCGCAAATCTTCTGGTTCCTTTGGCGCTACCTGTTGCCGCACTTTTGCTTCCCGGAAATGAATCTTACGCGATCCAGTTAGTTTTAGGATCTGCGTTAGGCGCTTCTCTTGCGATGTCTTTGCCTGTGTCTACTCCTCCAAATGCAGTTGCTTATGCGGTTGGAGGTTTTGAGATCAAGGATATGGCTAAAGTAGGTGTGAAGATCGGGATCTTCGGTTTAATACTTGTTCTTTTGGGATTTCTGATCTTTCAGTAATTGGATCCTGAAATCGCCTTGAATGGGTAAGTTTCAGGCATAAGCGCTAAAAATACGGGAATGAACCTAACGCATATTATATGAAAATTACGAAAAGACAAGTTAGTCGCTTGTTGTTTCGTGCATGTATCCAGCTTTTGGAAGAATTCTATTCCTAATTTCGTTAGTTTCTTTCCTTTCTGTTTCCTGCGCAGGATCTGAGCAACCGGATATTATATCTGCCTTGGCTCTTGCGTTCAGTAATTCTGAAGAGCCTCCTACTAAGATCCCTTCTGGCCCCCAAAAACCTTGGCCTACATTTTTAGGTGTTTTCGGTAAGATAACTTTCGCAACTTCAGCAAGTTTAGATCCAGATGGGAATATAGTCACTACCGGATTTACGGAGGGGAATCTGGGTGGTCAGCCTTTGCTTGGTAAATTGGATTCCTATATTACAAAATATGATGAAGAGGGTAAAAGGCTTTGGCTTAAACATTTAGGTGGAGGCCCTAAAAACTTCTCTAAAGGAAGTACCTATGGTCTTGCAGTAAATTCCGACAAAGATGGAAACGTTTTAAGTACAGGAATGACTGTCGTAGAGATATTAGATGGGCAAAACAAAATTGGATACCAGGACGCCTATCTATCAAAATACGACAAGGATGGGAATAAAAAATGGACCAGAATGATCGGTGGAGGGAGTAATACTGATTTTCATCAGGGTACTTCTGCGGGAAGAGGTGTTGCATCCGATCAACTTGGGAATATTTACGTAATAGGAACTACGAATGCTGGTACTTTTTTTGGTGAAAAGAACACGGCCGAACATGACGGTTTATTTATGGTTAAATACGATCCGGATGGAAACCAGATATGGGCGAGAACAGCGCGTAATACCGGGCCGGATAATATTGAATCGATCGCGGGCGATCTAACAATTGATTCGAATGGAGAGATTTATTTTGTAGGAGCTGCTCAAGGTGGCTTTGATGATCAAACTCAGATTGGAATAGAGGATGCACTTTTAATTAAATATGATTCGGATGGAAATAAACTTTGGGTCCGCTTATTAGGTGTTCCCGATCAAATTTCAGTTGCGAATGATGTAAGCTTAGATGCAGATAAAAACATTTACATAGTAGGTATTACATCAGGTGAGCTGGATGGCCAAACTCCGATCGGAACTTCTGATACGTTTGTAGTAAAATATGATTCGGATGGAAACAAACTATGGACCAGACTTATTGGCAATCCTGACTATTCCGGTTTTTTCAGATCGGAAACCCAAGGTTTCGGAATTACTGTGGATCCAAATGGGAATTCATATATCGCAGGAGCGATTTCTGCGGTAAAAATACCTTTTACTAATTCTATAGATAATGCTTTCGCAGCAAAATTCGACACGGATGGAAATTTAGTTTGGTCGAATTTGAAATACATGGAAGAGGTCACAAAGTGTGAGGTTCACGCCCAAGATGTAGTCCTAGGTTTGAATGATTCCTTTTTTGTAGTAGGTTATACTTCCTGTCTTTTAAATATTATAGATCCAGTTAATGGTATCAATAGCCTCTTTATTTCTAAAGAAATGATTGGGAACGGTATCTAGATAGCAATATATCAAGGTATTTCTTTGCCTCCTGCCTTTAGGGATACCTTGAAAGTTTCTTTTCTTTCTTTATTATTTATTTCCTAATTCGAAACCGATTCTAAACTGTCCGGATAGATGCGGTTTTTTCGAAAACACTTCATTTCCTCGATTTCGGTCCTTCTTTATTTACCGATTTTACTCACGTTTGCATGTGCTGGAGTCCCCGGAAATTCTTCTATTCCAGAAAAACCTGCGGAAGTACAGGCAAGTATAGTAGATAAGATCGAAACCCAAATAGAAAAGTTATTTGGAAAAGAAGAAGATCCAGAAGTAGTAAAAGTCCTGTTGGGCGGGGACGTCATGTTTAATTGGGGAATCCGGGACACAATCAAGTCCAAAGGAGAATTAGCCCCAGTTAAAGGTCTCAAATCCCTTTTTGAAAGTGCAGACCTAAGAGTATTAAATTTAGAAACTCCAGTAGTATCCGAAAAAAGTTGGGATCACGGTAAGGCTTACGTATTCCAAGCAAAAGAATCTGATCTAGAAACTATGAGCTTTTTAGGAGTGGATCTTGTTTCTCTTGGGAATAATCACGCAATGGATCATGGTCCGGAAGGATTAGAAGAAACTCTTAAATTTTTAGAAAATAGAAAGATCTCTTCTATTGGCGCGGGAAAAAATATAGAATTCGCTTTTCGTCCATGGATCTGGGAAGGGAAGGATACAACTCTTAGAGTTTATTCTGCAACTAATGTAGCAGAAGGTAGATCTCATTATGCCGGACAAACTCCAGGTGTCATGCCTTTGGATCCGGAGTTGATTCTGAAAAAATTCCAGATAGAAAAATTCCAACTGAATTCATCTAAAACTTCTAAAAGAGATAAAAAATCTAAAGCGCTTCCTCCGGGAAAACAATTCAGAATACTTTCTCTTCATTGGGGAGTGGAATATTCTCCTTTTCCAACAATTGAGCAGAGAAAAATCGCAAAAACTTTAGCTGACAGTGGATTGGATATTATAGTAGGGCATCATCCTCATATTCCCCAAGGTATTGAGAAGCTAGGAAATACGATTGTATTTTATTCTTTGGGGAATCTGATCTTCGGAAGTAGGAACGCCTACTTAAATCATAACTTAATTGTAATACTTCATATTAAAAAAAGCAAATTGATCAATATTGAACTTGTTCCTATTTTCGGAAAATTCCAAAACGAGGATCATTTGGTCAGACCTCTTGAAGGAAAGGAAGCAGAGAATTTTTTAAAAGAAGTCGCAGTCCTTTCCCAAGACTTGGGCACTAAGATTCGGATCGATGGGGACAGGGCTTGGGTCGAATTGGATTAGGCTACGTTAGCCCAGTTTTCTATTCTCAATCCTGGAATTTTTTGGAAATGTTTTTCATTATTCGTAACTAAAGTATAGTTCAAATACAAAGCCGTAGAGCCGATGAGTAAATCAAAGTCCTCTACAGTATTACCTTTTTTCTGTTGGTTCGCTTTGAGTTCTCCAAACGTTTCCATAATTCCTTCGGTCAACTCTATCACAGGAAAAAGTTCGGCAATTCTTCGGACCGTTGCCAGATTTCTTTCTTTGTAAGAAGATTTTTGGGCTCCAAAGATCAATTCTCCATAGGTGATTACGGAAACTGATTTGATGGAGTTCTTACGATCCAAAAAATTTTGCCGAACAATTGGATCTTCTTTTAAGCTATAGATGATGATATCAGTATCAATCAAATAGCTCATCAGCATCCTTCCCTAGCGTGTTCTTGGTTCGAGAAGAGCGTATATCTTTTACGATCTTGTCTGGACTTCTGTCATCTACCCAGGAGCCTGATAATTCTAAGAAACCTAGGGTCTTACGTTCGGATTCTTTATTGTCGTGAGCTAGATAGTTCTCAATTAGAAGAACTACTTCTTGGCTTATGGATCTATGTTCCATTTCGGCCCTCCTTTTTAATGCTTCGTAAAGTCTATCGTCTATGTCCCTTACTTGTAAGTTCGCCATATTCTGAACCTCTCAGAATATTGTGCTTTTAATTTCATGAAATTGAAAGCACAATTCATGAAAAATTAGGTTACAGGGTAGAAAATGGATTCCTTCGCATTTTGGAGAGCCAAAGGATGGACTTGGAAAATGAAAATTAAGAAATGAAGAAGGTCCCGGAATACTCATTCTAATTACGCCTTAGAACCTTTTTTGGTGTCTAAGACGCCCAAATCTATTCCACTTGACCCCTTGCCCCTAAAGCCGAAAATAGGACAAAATTCGGTTCTTCTGCTCGCCGCATTTGCGCAGACGGGCATTTTCCCATAGGAGAAACTTTTGAGAAACTACGAGATTACTACAATCACGCGTTCAACCGCGAAGGAAGTAGCTAAAACTGAGGTCCTAGAGATCTTCAAAAAGCATTCCATCAACGTGACCGCAGAAGAAGAATGGGGTCAAAAGAAACTTTGGCATCCAATCCAACACCAAGACTACGGAATATTCACTCACTTCAAAGTGAATGCAGAACAATCCGCCTTAGAAAAGGTAGAGCGTGACTTTGGTCTTAACCAAAATTTACTGCGCTCTATGATCGTCCGCCTCAATGGCTAACGATATCAATCGGGTGACCCTTGTTGGGCGCCTGACCCGTGATCCGGAATTCAAAACCGTGAACGGGACTTCTCTTGTGAATTTTTCCTTAGCTAACGGTCGCACATACGTAACCGGCGGAGAGAAAAAAGAGGAAACTCATTTTTTCGACTGCGAGGCATGGGGAAAAGGCGCGGATATCATCCAGCAATACTGCAAGAAAGGCAAACAACTCGTGATCGAGGGACGCCTTAAGCAGGATACCTGGGAAACCATGGAAGGCAAGAAGGCCTCCCGCATTCGTATCGTTGTGGAAAATTTCCAGATGATAGGTGGTGCAAGGGAGAATGGAAGCGGAGAGTACGGCTCTTCTGCTAATAGCGGATCTTCTTCTTATTCGTCTGCTCAAGATGATATGGGAAGTTCCGGAACCGACGACGATATACCTTTTTAAAGAGGACAACATTCATGTCAGATAATGAAATACAAGAAGAATTAAAGCAGGAAATGACTGCTGAGGGCATGCCTTTAGATCAAGAAGGAGGACGCCCCCCTAAAAAACAAAACAAGTATAAGAAGAAAGTTTGCCGTTTCACTGCAGATCCTGAACTTGCTAAACAAATTAATTATAAGAACACCGAACTTTTGGAAAGATTCATCACTAACCGTGGTAAGATCATTCCAAGAAGAATTACTGGAACTTCTGCAAAGTATCAAAGGATCCTTGCGAGAGAGATCCGCAAAGCACGCAGTATCGGTCTTCTACCGTTCAAAGTAAACTAAGGAGAAACTAATGAGAGTAATATTACAAAAAGATGTTTCTAACTTAGGAGATGCTGGAGATGTAAAGGAAGTTGCGGACGGTTTCGCTCGTAATTTTCTTTTCCCTCAAAGACTCGCTGTAAGAGCTTCTGAAGGTAAGACCAAAATGGCTCTTCACCAAAGAAAACTTGCAGATCTTAAAAAAGAAAAACGCAAGAAAGATATGGAATCCATATCTTCTGGATTGAACGGAAAAGAATTCGAAATTTCCGTTAAAACCGGAGGTGGGGATAAACTTTTTGGAGCGGTAACTCCTGCTGATGTAGCAGCTTTGTTAAAAACCGCAGGATTCGAAGTAGACAAGCGCAAAATCGAATTCCCAGAGCCTATCCGTAACCTAGGTTCCTATAAATTGAAAGTGCGTCTTGCAGAAGGTATCCTCCCGACTATCACAGTTCATGTGAAGAAAGAGGAAGTCGTTTCTACCGAAGCGTAGTCCGGAACAAGAATGCAATCCGACTCCTTGTTTGAATTGGAATCCGAGAAATCTTTTCTCGGATTTCTGCTTCTTAAAGGAGCGGATAATCTAATCGATATCCCCCTCGTTCCTGAGGACTTTTACCAAGATACAAACAGAAGAATTTACAAGGCAATCCTGGACCTTGTGGACAAAAGGATCGCAGTAGATCCGGTCTCCGTCCTAAACTTCTTAAAAGAAAACTCTCTACTCAAAGATCCAGAAAGAGAATACGAATATATTTATTCTCTCTATAAGGATTCTGTAGTTTCCCATCCACTGGGTTATTATGCGGAAAGGATCAAACGTCTTTCCGAAAGAAGAAAATATTCTAAATTATTAATGAACGCTCTGGAGCTGATCCAGAAAGAACCGGGCGAAAACGAATCAGTATTCAATCAGATCGAACAAAGTCTTACAGATGTTTCTAGATCTGCAGATGTTAAAGGACTTCTTCCTGTTTCCGGGGATAAGGCGGCACTTTCCGAATATATCAAAGATATTATGGAGAGTAGAGGCCAGATCAAAGGTCTTAGAACCAATTTTACTCAGTTCGATGAGATGACTTCTGGTCTAAAAGAATACGAGATGATGGTTCTGGCAGCAAGACCTGGTAACGGTAAGACCACCTTAGCTCTGAATATTGCATCCAATGTTGCACTAATCCATAATCGACCAGTGGTGATATTCTCCTTAGAGATGAGTAGAATGGAACTTCTGCTCAAACTTGTATGCTCTTATGCTCAGGTCGAATCCAACAAATTAAAACGTTCTGAAGTGACTAAGTCGGATGCCCCCAAGCTGATCGATGCAATCATTAAGGTAACTTCTTCTCCTATTTATATTGATGACTCTGGCGCACTGAGTGTGGACGATTTTAAAGGAAGGGTTCGTAAACTTCTCACAAACGAAACACTTGGACTCATCATCGTGGACTATCTCCAGCTCATGAATGATCCCAAAAACAGGGACGGGGGAAGACAACAAGAGGTTTCCTCGATTTCCAGGGCACTCAAACAGATGGCCAAGGAAGCAAGATGTCCAGTTATCGCACTTTCTCAGATGAACCGCTCCATTGAACAGAGATCTAAGGACCAGAGACCTCAACTTGCAGACTTAAGAGAATCGGGAGCAATCGAGCAGGACGCGGATATAGTTACATTCATTTACCGCGGAGAGAAAGGAAAGGACGAAGAGGAAGATCCTAGAATGAAGGGGATGGCGGAAATCATCATCGCCAAAAACAGGTCCGGACCAACCGGTTCTTTTCCACTTGCCTTCCGACCTGAACTTTCCAGATTTGATAACGTGTAGTCCCGATTGCGGGAATCTACGAGCCGTTTTTATAATACAAAATAAGGAACTGGAATTTCTTTGGAAGATTGGATTTTAGAAGGTTATAAATCAAGAGCCTGGGCAGGAGAAGTAACTGATGCCCAAGAAGGAAAAACTCTCACTCTATTCGGTTGGTCTTTTCGATTCCGCGACCAAGGCGGAGTTATTTTTGTGGATCTACGCGACAGAACAGGGATCCTGCAAGTAGTATTACGTAAAGAAATCTTGGGAGAAAACTTTGCTGCTGCGGAAAAGATCCGTTCTGAGTATGTGATCGCAGTCCAAGGAAAACTCAAGAAAAGGGATGCAGAAAGTATCAACCCCAAGATGAAAACTGGGACAATTGAACTTGTCGTAGACCAACTCATCATTCTTAACTCTGCAAAAACTCCTCCATTCTCCTTGGATGAGTTCGAGGAGATTTCTGAAGAGAACAGGCTTAAATACAGATACTTGGATTTCAGAAGAGACGAACTTAAGAACAGAATGATCAAACGTCATGAGTTCGTATTCGCAATTCGTAATTATCTAAATTCTCGTAAGTTCGTAGAGATTGAAACTCCAATCCTGAATAAGTCCACTCCAGAGGGAGCACGTGACTTTTTGGTACCTTCTCGCCTTAACCCGAATTCATTTTATGCACTTCCTCAATCTCCTCAGATCTTCAAGCAGATCCTGATGGTAGGCGGAATGGAGAGATATTTCCAGATCGTAAAATGTTTCAGAGACGAGGACTTACGAGCGGACAGACAGCCTGAGTTCACTCAGTTGGATATGGAATTCTCCTTCGTATCACAAGAAGAAATTCTCTCAGAGATCGAAGGTTTATTCTCTAAAATCATGAAGGACGTGTTCAGTCTGGATTTCAAGGGTCCATTCTCTAGAATGCCTTATAAACAAGCGATGGAAGAATATGGTTCTGATAAACCTGACCTTCGTTTTGGAATGAAACTTGTAGATGTTTCCGAAATCGTAAAAGATTCAGATTTCCAAGTATTTGCCGGTGCAGTTGCAAATGGTGGAGTTGTAAAGGCGGTCTGTGTTCCTGGCGGTTCTATAATTTCCAGAAAGGAAATCGAAGATCTGACTGCTTGGTTGAACAGAGATTATAAAGCAAAAGGCCTCGCATACATGAAACACGGGGCAGAAGGATTAGAATCTACTATTACAAAACGATTCACTCCGGAAGCTCTTTCTAAAATTGCAAGCTTAGTCGGCTCAAAAGAAGGAGACATGGTCTTTTTCGGAGCGGATGAAAGAGAAATCGTAAATCATTCTCTGGGCGCATTGCGTCTGAAACTTTCGGAAAGATTTGACAAACCTGCAGAAGGAAGCTTTCATATTTCCTGGATCGTGGACTTTCCGATGTTCGAGTGGAACAAGGACAGCAAACGCTGGGATTCCTTACACCACCCGTTCACTTCTCCTGGAGATTCCAGTTTGGAAATTTTTTCTTCCGAGGAAAGACTCCAAAAAGAAGCGGGAAATGCTCTCGCAAAAGCCTATGATCTGGTGCTGAACGGTGTGGAGATCGGTGGAGGTTCCATTCGTATCCATTCCAAAGATGTGCAGACTCGAGTCTTCTCCACTTTAGGGATCGGACCAGAGGAAGCTAAAGAGAAATTCGGCTTCTTATTGGAGGCCTTGGAATATGGGGCACCTCCTCATGGAGGGATCGCATTTGGTATTGATAGGATCATGATGCTGTTGACTGGCGGAAAATCCATCAGAGATGTGATCGCATTCCCTAAAACACAGAAGGGTGTTTGTTTGATGAGTGAATGTCCGTCTGAAGTGGAAGAGAAACAGCTCCAAGAATTGAAGCTTAGGTTGATAAAGGTTTAATCGTATCAGGAAAGAACAATTTACTTTCGAAAACCAGGACCTGTATCGTAAGATCTGTGGGATCAACGATACGGGTGTCAAAAATTTGGAAAAACAATTGGAGATCGATCTAATCCCTAGAGGGAACGGTTTCCAGGTGGAAGGAATTCCAACAAAGGTAGAATTTGCCTTAGATTTTTTCAGATTATTGGAAACCAATTACCGGGATAGACCGGATAGGGATTTTACTGATTCCTTTGATTTCGGTTATCTTCTTAAACAAGCCACTCGTGAAAAGAAGAAGGAAGAGCGTAAGTCGGATGACGAGCCCTTCAAACCTAACGAAAAAATTCTCACAACATACAAGGGAAAACATCTTTATTCCAGGACAAAAAACCAGGAAAAGTATATTCAATCTTTCTTAAATAATCTGATCACTTTCGGGATTGGTCCCGCAGGAACAGGAAAAACATTCCTGTCTGTTGCAATGGCTTGTAGATTTTTGCAAAATGGGATCGTAGATAAGATCGTTTTAACAAGACCAGCAGTAGAAGCAGGGGAGAATCTTGGATTTTTACCCGGAGATCTGAACCAAAAGGTGGATCCATATCTTCGTCCAGTCTATGATGCCTTGAACGAATGTATTGGTTTTGAAAAAACCCAAGAATATATTGCACTTACTAAAATTGAGATCGCACCAGTTGCATTTATGAGAGGAAGGACTCTTTCCAAAAGTTTTATCATTTTGGATGAGGCTCAAAACTGTACTCTTGCTCAGCTTAAAATGATTATGACCCGTTTGGGCCGTAATTCCAGGATGTGTATCTCTGGAGATGTGACCCAAATTGACTTAGAACATGGTAGATCTGGTTTCGATCGTGTGGTAAACTTGTTCAGACAAACTGAAGGAATCGGCCAGGTGTTTTTCGGAAAAGAAGATATCACAAGACACCCACTGGTAGAAACCATCGTGAGGAAGTTCGAGGAATTGTAATGTTTCCTTTGGGATCACTATTAGAAAGAGGGATGGCTTGGATCACGGATACTCTGACCAAGATCCGTCCGATTTCTTTCGTGAGAAAATTCCAAGTGATTCTCACTGCGATCACGTTGATCATCGTGACTTGGATGCTTGCCATCCCATTTTTTGGTCAGGATAAAATTAATCTTTCTCAAGACGGTCCTTATTCAGAAGGCAAGAATGCTTTAGAAAAAGTTGTCTCCACCAAAGATATAGTTTACGAAGACGAAGAAAAAACAAAAGCCAAAAGACTAAAGGCATTTCAATCTGCTCCGAATTTTTTCGACAGAGATTATAGAGTTCTAATAGATATAATTCGTCCTGCTATCCTAGAAGATATGGAGAAATATAGGGAGCCTAAGCCTACTGGAGAAGTAAAAACTTCCGCAGAATTGCTGGCTGCAGTTCCGAGATGGAAGAATAGATCCAAAGAAGAGTTAGAACTTTTACTTAAAACTCCTGGAAAATCCAGAGTTCGCGATCTTGTCCAACAATATAGTAATTTGGTTTTTTCTAATTTTTGCATCTTGAGAGATCAACCTGCAGATTATACTGCGATCCGTTCTGCAGAAGCAAGAATTCGTAACTCTGGTGCGAGCGGAAACAAAGAACAGATCTCTTCTGTTGAGGGTACACTTGTGATCCCTCGTATGTATTTGTATAGAGATAGTGCTACTATCGATACTTTGAACCGTTTGGCTGCGGAGAAATTACAGGCCACGGATCCTCAGCTTCTTTCTGTGATCCAAAAACTTGCACTCACTTACGTGTATTCTAATCCGGCCTGTACTTATAATGCAGAAGAAACCAAAAATCAAAAACAATCTGTTATGGATAGGACGGAACCTGTTAGTAGCAGGATCAATGCAGGAGAGACTATAGTAAAAGCGGGCGAGACAATTACTCCTGATATCTATCAGAAATTACTGATAGTAAATAGATACGCGACTCGTGCGAATATTGCCTCCATCACATCTATTCTTCTTATCCAATCTATTTTTGTAATTATAGTTTATGCGTTTTTAAAGAAGTATAATCCAAAACGTTTGAATGACGTGTCCAGTAACGTGATCGTATTCACTTTGATCTGGTCCTTGGTATTATGGGCTTATCTTGCATCTAAAGCATTCTTTAGTTTTGAGAATAGTTACGATTCTGTCTTTTACTTTGCACTTGTGATCCCGACCGGAATGGTTTGTTTGATCTTGTCTATGATCTATGATGAACAATTATCGATTGCGATTGGATTTTTTCTTTCCTTCTTTGTGTTCGCGGCTTCGAGATATAATCCAACTTCTTTCATTTTAGCTTTTGTGATGACTGTGGTCGCGGCTACATATGGAAGAAAGATGAGGAAGAGGATCGATTTTATCAAGGCCGGTTTCTATATGGCCCTGGTCCAGATATTGATCTCTTCTTCCGGGTATTTGTTTGATTCCAGGAATTATTGGGTGGCAGTTCCGTCTGGTTCTTATTTGAGGGACCTTTGGGAATCGAATATATTCAGATTATATTTATTATGTTTAGTGAATGGATTTGTCTGTTCCACTTTGACTCAGCTACTTCTTCCAATTTATGAGTATGTGTTTAATATACCTACCAGATTTAAGTTGATGGAACTTGCAGATACTGGCCACCCGTTGCTGCAGGATCTGCTAACCAAGGCACCTTCTACTTATACTCATACCTTTCTAGTTGCCGCTATGTCTGAAAGAGCCGCTCAAAATTTGGAGCTGGATTGGCTTTTGACAAGAGTGGGTGTATATTTCCATGATATTGGTAAAATCCCGAATGCTGGTTTCTTTGTAGAGAATCAACACTTGATCCCTAAAAAGGAAAATATCGATAAGAATAACCCAGCTAAAGCCGCTAAGATCGTAATCGATCACGTTTTAGACGGAATTGAAATGGCTAAGAAGGCTAGGCTTCCAAGAGAAGTAATCGATTTTATTCCGGAACATCATGGGACTTCTACCATGGCGTTCTTCTATCATAAGGCGCTTGCAGAACTTTCTCCTTCTCAAAAGAAAAAACTCAAAAAAGCAGACTTTCAATATCCAGGTCCTAAACCTCAAAGAAAAGAAACTGCAATCGTCATGATTGCGGATAGTTTGGAAGCTGCAAGTAGGTCCTTGGAAGAAGTAACTCCCGAATCTTTGGATGCTCTTATCACTAAAATTGTGAACGGAAAATTGGCGGAAAACCAATTGGACGAATGTGGACTCACATTAGGAGATCTTGAAGTTGTAAAATTCTCCTTTAAAGAAGTTCTTCTCTCTAGTCTTCACTCTAGACCTAAATATCCTAAACCTGAGGATACAAAAGCTTTAGAAGAGAAGAACAAAAATATTTTGGGGAAACACGCCCCTAAGAGTCACTGACTTGTTCGAGTTCTCTTCGGATTTCGATCCGAATTCTCTTCCTAATTGGTTATCCGAATCTTCTCTGGAATCTCGTTGGAAAATTTTAAGTACATTCTCTTTTCCTAATATAAATACTCATATTTCTTTGGTTCTAACTGACGATGAATCGATCCAAGAATTGAATCGTGTGCGAAGAGGGAAAGATTATCCAACTGACGTGCTTTCCTTTCCTTTAAGTTTTGATCTGACTCCTTGGGAACTTCCCCCCAACAAAAAAGAAAATTTCGGACCTATCCTGAGTTTAGGAGAGATTGTGATCTCCTGGGATACATGCAAAGCTCAGGCAAAAAGTATAGGTCATAGTGAAGAAGATGAATTTTTCAGATTATTCGTGCATGGTTTTTTACATTTAATCGGTTATGATCATGAACGTGGAGAAGAAGACGAGGCTCTAATGAAGGAGAAGGAGGATCTATGTCTGGATCTAGTCCTGGGGCCTTAAAGAAAACCACCGGAATTGTAATGGAAAGCCGCATCCTTCCGGAAGGAGATGCATTCTTGCGACTTCTACCAGAAGAAGGAGAAGTAGGAAGTTTCCGAGTAAAAGGGATCAAAAAAAGTAAAACAAGACCTATTGCAGCAGTCGAGCCGGGATCTCTTACCGTATTGGATTATTATTTCACCCAAGGAAGAGAAACGTTTAACGTAAAAGAAATTGGATTAATCAGAAGATTCGATAAGGCAAAGACAGGATATTCGGGAACCGTTTTGGTTTCTTATCTAGTCGAACTTGTTTCCTCTTTTTTAACAGAAGGAGGCTCCCATCCAATGGAGTATAAACTTCTTCTCGGCGCCTTAAAAGAATTGGATGAAGACGGATACAAACCTGTATTCTTGCCCTTTTTCAAACTGAAGTTATTATATGTGGGCGGCTTTTTATCCAAGGAAATAGAATGTGCAAGCTGTGGAAAAAATCTCTCGGAGATCGAGGCCTGCAGTTTGGACGAAACCCATTTCGAAATAGTCTGCGGAGATTGTGGAAATCCTAAACCGGACAAGTATGGACTTGTATTATTCGTCCAAGATTGTTTGGCATTGAGATACAGGGACCTAAAGGACAAAAAGATTTCCCTTGAACTCCTGAAGGAGGCGGATAGCTTAAGCAACCGGGCCTTAAAACCTCTTCTTGGAAAAAGACTTAAATCGGAACCTATGCTCTACGAATCCTTAGGGGAAAATCTTGGATAAACTTTTTAAAACTGCATTTTTACTTATCTATACTATAGGTCTGATTTTTCTGATCATTCTTCAGGAAAGATGGGGGAAGAAGGATATCCCACCTCGTCCCGTTATCTCTGAGGCTTCCAGGAATTGCCAATATCTTGAATGTATCCTCAGGGAGAAAAATCTGGTCCTTGGGGCCCTGGATAAAAGTTGGAAACTGATCGGAAACAAAAGGCTGTTTCCTGACTGGGATGATAACTCCCTTAAAAAATAGGAATTACTACAAAAGACAGAATGAAAGAAACGGAAACTCTTAAACAACTCGTTTTGGAAGCTTTAAAGGAAGGAGTAAAACTCTATTGCGAAAAAGAAGCGCCTAACGTTTCTTTTGCTGATCTCAGGATCCGAATAGAATATTCCAGAGAGGAATCCTTCGGAGATTATTCGACTTCTTTTGCTTTAGAAAATTCTAAACTTCTGGGCAAAAAACCCTTGGATTCGGCTGCACTTCTTGTGAGCTATCTTCAGACTAAAATCGATTTATTCGAGAAGGTAGATTTTACTCCTCCAGGTTTTGTGAATTTTAGGATCTCTCCTTCTTTTTTGATCCGGTTCTTAGAAAACACAGTTCAGAAAAAAGATATTTTTCCTAAATTAGAAAATCCTAAAAAAATAAATTTGGAATTCGTAAGTGCGAATCCAACTGGACCTTTGAATATTGTGTCTGCAAGAGCCGCAGCTACTGGAGAAGCATTTGCAAACTTACTCAAAGCAGTAGGCCATTCAGTAGATAAGGAATTTTATGTAAACGATTACGGAAATCAGGTATTTTTACTTGGTGTTTCCACAATGGTAAGGATCAGAGAGGCTCTGGGCGAATCCTACTCTATCCAAGAGAATGCAGAAGACGGAAGATCCATCGAAGATCTACTTTCCGGGAATGTAATCCCAGCAGAAGGATATAGAGGAGATTACCTAAATATCATTGCTAAACAATTATTAGAAAATCCGAATACTGAAAAAGAGATCAAATCCCATTTGGAGAAAAAGGAATATTCTGCACTCGCTGAAAAATGTTCCCGTTGGACTGTAGAATCCAACTTGATCTGGCAAAAAAAGGATTTAGATCTATTCGGGGTAGGTTTTGATAGATTCTTTTCTGAAACTACACTTCATGAATCCGGAAAAGTTTTGGGAGTACTCGAAAATCTAAAAAAATCAGGAAAGGTTTTTGAAGAAGAAGGTAAACAGATCTTTAAATCCGAAGATTACGGAGACGATAAAAATCGTGTAGTAGTTCGGGATGATGGACGTCCTACATACCTTCTCGCAGATATAGCTTATCATAATGATAAAATTTCCAGAGGTTATGAGAAGATCATAGATATCTGGGGCCCAGACCATCATGGGTATATAGCAAGACTCGCTGGTGCAGTCCAGGCATTAGGTTATCCTAAAGAAAATTTCCAAGTGATTATCGCTCAACAGGTGAATCTTCTTATGGCCGGCCAGAAGATGAAGATGAGTAAACGTGCTGGAGAATTCCAAACCATGGAAGATCTTCTGGGCTATTTGGGAAAACATGCTAAGGATGTTGCTCGTTATTTTTTCACAATGAGGTCTTTGGATTCTCCTCTGGATTTTGATCTGGATCTTGCAAAGGATGAATCCGATAAAAACCCTGTATTCTATCTACAATATGCTCATGCGAGAGTTTGTTCCATATTCAGAGAAGTAGGAACTAACTCCGATGCAAAGGCATTAGAGAATCTTGAAATGACTGAGGAAAGGAAAAGACTCCTTTTCTGGATCTCTCGTTTTCCGGAAGAAGTTTTGGATGCTGCGGCAACTTTAGAACCTCATAGAATTGCGAACTATCTTCAAAATCTTGCAAGAGCGTTTACTCAGTTTTATATAGCTAAGAATAATCGACTAAAAGATTCAGATGAGTCTACAAGACTGGGGCTTGCAAGAATTTGCCAAGCAACGCGTGTTGTGCTCGCAGAAGGTCTGGCATTGCTTGGAGTTTCTGCTCCAGAAAGATTGGAGAAAGAAGATTGAATTCGCCTAGGGTCACAGTCATTTCCACAGGTTCAGAACTGACTGCAGGAAGAAGCCAAGACACAAATTCTTCCTGGATAGCAAATGAACTTTTTGGATTAGGCTATTCTACTCAAAAGTTCCTGGTATTACCTGATGATCCTAAGTTAATAAGAGACGAACTAAAAAAATTAGCAGCCGTAGCTAGTAAAGAAAATCCAGTCCTTCTTGTGATGACTGGTGGTCTTGGACCAACCGAAGACGATTATACTCTAGAAGTTGTGTGCGAACTTACTTCTTCGAAAGCAGTTCTGAATGAAAAAGCTCATGATAGGCTCCAAGCGTTATATCGTCTTCGTGGAAAAGGTTTCCAAGAAGCATTGACCACGGCATTGAGACAAGTTTCTATTCCATCTAATTCTACTGCTTTGAATAACTCGGTAGGAATAGCTCCTGGGTTCTGGTCGGAACTCCAACCTGGTGCGTACTTAGCATGTATGCCTGGTGTTCCTTCTGAAATGGTGACTATGTTCAAAGAGGAATTAGTCCCTCTTATCCAGAAACAATTTCATTCTGGAGAACTACACTCAGATTTTATATTTATATGGGGAATGAGTGAGTCTCTATTCCAACAGGAATTTATAGAAGGGATCGAACCATTAAAGAATGGCAAAGCAGTTTGGGGAGTGGCTGCTAAAAAAGGATTTATCCGAGTCACTTATCAATCTGAGGACAAAAACTTAGTCGAAGAACTTATCCAAAAGACAAAAGAGAAATACCGCGGACTTTGCACCGGAGATTTATTCGAAGAATTTCCAAAACTTCTCGCAGAAAGAAAACTCACAATAGGAACGATTGAAAGTTGTACAGGGGGGCTGGCTGCTAAGATACTTACTGACCGCGCAGGTTCTTCTGATTATTTTTTAGGATCCGTGGTTAGTTATTCTAATCTTATTAAAGAAAATGTAGTAGGGGTTAAAATAGAAACCCTGGAAGCTCACGGTGCAGTGAGTGAAGAAACCGCAATAGAGATGGCAGATAACGGTGCCAAGCTACTCGGAACAGATTTGGCGATCAGTATTACTGGTATCGCAGGCCCCGGTGGTGGAACTCCCACAAAAAAAGTAGGAACCGTATTTATAGGAACCCATATCAAGGGTGAAAAAACAGAAGTGAAAGAACTCTTTCTTCCATTCAAGAGAGAGCTTTTTCGAGAAGTGGTGGCAGCTACTTCTCTTTATCTAATGTACAATCGATTGAGGAAACTCGTATGATCTATAGGATTTTGGCCCTAAGTTTAGTATTCTTTTTAGGATTTTATTATTTTTTAGGGAATCCATACGAGTCCGCAAGAACCGTACAAAAAACTTGGTATTGGAATAAAGAATCTAAGCTAGCAAGTTTTCCCGATCCTCGGAGCGATTTCGATCCGGAAAGGATAATCAATGGATACAAAACTAAAACTTCTTATATTAGAATTCCTTGGGGGGAATCCATCCCGACTGATGATTCACTTAGAATAGAATATCCACTTAGAGCCAAAGGATATTTAGCTTATAAAAAGATAGGAAGTTCTGTGGAGTTTTTTTCAGAAGCAGGAGAACTTCTTTGGACCAAGGATTATAAAAGTTATCCTCGTATCCATCCTGATGGTAATCTGGTTCTATTTTTATCAGGGGATAATAACCAAGTTTTAGTTTCTGATATTAACGGAAATTCTTTAGGCGCCAAAAAACTTGACGGTAGATTTTTAACAGACATCTCATTTGCTCCAAAAGGAATTTCTAATGGAGAAACTGCAGTCTTATTTTCCGGCGGAGAATTATTTCTTTTAGATGGAAAGGGAGACAAACTTTTTGAAGCTAAATTAGGGGAGAAGGAACCGGTCTTTGCAAAAAGTCTTTCTATCTCCGCTAATGGACAGAAGATCGCAGTTCATTTTCTAAAAAACAATAGAGACTTTATCCGAGTATATGATAGAGACGGATCAGAATCGGAAGAATGGAATCTTGGTAGAGTGATCCCTTATAAAGTGAATCTTGCAGTTTCGAATGATGGGGGAGTGCTTGCTGGCTTCTCTGATAAACTGACCTTATATTCTAAATCTGGAAAAGTGATCTTCGAAAAGACTCGAAACAAGGCACAGTCAGTTTATCAAACTGTATTTCATTCAGGAACTTGGTTTGCAGGTGAATGGGAAGGCAATTTATTCTTCTTAGATGAAGAAGGTTATATTCTTAAAGAAGAAAAGATCCGAACCGGAGAAAAACCATTTCGTTTTTATTCTTCTGGCCGTAACGGAGAAGCCTTCTTAGAAGGTGGAAGCGATATCGTGCTTTATCGAGAGCTTGCAAGATAGGAATTTTGATGTAGGAACTCCAACACGCAGGCTCTACAGTGAATCAAACTTCATAAATTGAAAGAGATTTGTAGCCCTTATTCGTCTGCTTGTCCAATAGTGCGATAATCTCAGTTCTTGTGTCCTTCTCTATATTAAAGATTAACTGATCAGAGATCTCTCTACAGATATACAAACCACGACCATGAGAATCTGCAAGACCCGCAGGCAAACCTGTAGGACTGTCCACAGTGATATGTCTATCTAGACGTTTTAAGATTTCCTTTTTGTTCAGAGAGCCGAAATGATCTCGGACTACTACAATATAAGAATTTTCTGCGATCCCGTAGCCAATCTCAAAATAATCAGTTTCAGCTAGTTGTATATGTTCTAAAGGAACAAGAAGATCACGGGAAGGAAGTTCATATTGGTATTTTGAATTTCCTTTGGAGTCTCTCGGAGCACGGATCATTGCATTAGAAGTCAGCTCTTCCAAGATTTGTTGGACCGCGTTAGGAGCTCCTTTTTCGATCAGGAATTTACCAACACGATTACAAATATAATTTCGATCCTTGTCGGAACTGATCTTGCGGAACACGATCCCATTTTCCGGCGGAACTAGGAATACTTCTTCTCCGCCGTCACCTTCTAAGATCTTAAAATCAGGACCGAAATATTTTTCCACTCCGAAGATTTCTTTGTACAGAAGTTTTTTGACCATGACTGTGATCAGATTAATATCCAAGAAGGAATATTTAGGAATGATATTCCATATGTCATGTTGGTAAGCAAAATTGATATAATCGTTAATATTATAAGCGGTCATCAAGGAATACTGAACTGTAGGATATTCCTTTTGGATTGTTTTGATCAAATCCAGTCCTGATTTTCCTGGCATACGAATATCAGTGATGACCAGATCCACATGTTCGTTAGAAAGAATTTTGACTGCTTCATCGTAATTTTCTGCATCGAAAACTTCGTAATCTCTAACCAGGATATCTTTTACTGCCTCCCGGATGGAGTGTATATCTTCTACTACTAAGATACGATGATTGGACAATTTAGTTTCCTTTGGGTTGTACTAATGGAAGAGAAATTTTAAATCTGGTCCTTCTGTCATAAGAACGAACAGTCAATTCCCCAGAATGTTCTCTTACGATGGAGTGACAGATGGAAAGTCCGAGCCCAGTTCCGATCCCAGACTTATTTTTGGAAAAGAAAGGAGAGAAAATTTTATCCAGCATATCTTCTGGAATTCCTCCTGCGGTATCTTCTACAAAAATATGCATCATATTACGAGTGCGTCTTACTTCGACTTTGATCTTACCTTCTCCATAATCGTAAGCTTGCAGAGAGTTTTTAAAAAGATTAATAAATAATCTCTCCATTTTGACCGGATTAAATTGGAAGGTCATACCAGGTTCACTTAAAATTTCCCATTCAGTATTTTTGGAAAGAACAGGGTAGACCCAAATGACCGAATCTTTTGCTTTCATTATGGTTTCATGAATATCCGCGTTTGTAGTAACTAGTTTGTCCGGTTTAGCAAAACTGATGACATCTAAAACGATCATTGCAGCGCGGGTGAGATCTTCTTTGATCATCTCCAATCTTTTACGGAAAAAAGTTGGATCCATAGTGGATAAATTATTCATCAAATTTTGAAGTGTGAGGCTCATGCCTGTGAGTGGGTTATTTAACTCATGAGCAACACCGGAGATAAAAATTCCAAGAGAAGCAAGGTTACGTATTCTAAGGTTCTCTTCTTCTTTCTCTTTGATACGAGTGATATTGCTGATCTTCTCTACTATGGAGACGATACTTCCATCTTTACGAATCGGGAAAAAATCTAAATATAATGTTTCCTTTTGATCATTGGCCACATGAAAAACTTCGCGCCCAACTTCTCCCTTTCCTTCGAACCCCGCATCGAAGTCTGGTTCATCTTCGTGATGATCCTTCATTGGACAGTAAGGACAAACAGCAGAACGGTTGTACAGAACCTCATAACATTTTCGGCCCAAGGTAGACGGGAAGTCAGGCTCACTCGAAAATTCAAGAGTGGCCTTGTTTACACGACGGACCCTGAAGCCCGAGTCTATTAAAACTAGGGGCTCTGTGATTCCGTCCAGAATTGCTTGGAGTTCCTCCGCTCTTTCGTGGAGGTTTTCCATTAGGGATGACATCCGGATCAATATTCTAGGGATTCTTTATAACTTTGCAGTAATTTTTTTTGATTTCTGGAAGAATGTTGAGACTGCATTTCTTGGAGTCTTAGAACATGCACAAAAAAATCCTCGATCAGCTTTAAGTAGAATTCTTTCTTAAACTCAGATCTATCCCGGTTTACCCCCTCATCAGGTAGGTAATTCAGAGGATATTCTGCCTCTTTACCGTTCTTATCCGCGTAAATCACCAGATCATCCACATTATTATCCAAAGGAGTAGTGTCCGTCATCCGGATCATGATCGTATCTTCCGCAGAATAATTCGCAGTTTTAATTTCAGAAACCACCTTGGAAAGAGTGGATCCATTAAATTCCAGAAGAATGGACTTTTCTTCTGCTCTTTCTATCCCGCCTGGAGTAGAAGATTGGGTCACTGAAAACTTAGTGATCTTTACACCTTTACGGTTTGGATAATTCCCCACCCAAGTTACCAAGGTCCCAATAGGAAGAGCATCCATTCTTTCAAATTTCAAAAGTTCTCTTGCAACACTTAGGCTTTCATAAGCACGTAAGATACGTTGGTTCAACATTTGGGTAGAAGAAGACGAGGAATTGTTCTGGGATTTTGTCCCATCCTGGTTCTGAGCGTTAATGGAAAGAAAGGAAAGAAGAAGGAGTAGAAGGAAGACGGCCTTAGAGGCCGCCTTCGGGGAAGAATAAAAATTAAGGCTTAGGTTGCGCTGGTGCTTCTGTACTTGGAGCGGTAGTAGGCGCGGATTCTTGGGCATTTGTCCCTCCTTGGTTGCCCTGGGCCTCTTCCGCTGCAGGTGGAGGAAGGATCTCAGGTGTTGGAGTGGTATTGTATCCACTAGTCTTTGCAAAAAGGAAAGAAAGAATCAGAGAAAGTGCCAAAAAAGTGAGTCCAGCAACTCTGGTTGCCTTAGTCAAAACATCCGCAGTAGAGGAACCAAAAACAGATTGGCTTGCTCCTCCACCAAGAACTCCACCCATTCCACCTTTGCCGGTTTGGATCATAACAAGAAGGATCAGAAATAGACTGACGAATACGAAAAGAACAAGGATGGTTCCGGTGATAAAGCCCATGAGTCGAATTCCTAAAGGTATAAAGGTTTGTTTTTTGGCGAAATAATCCGCTTTAAATCCAAACTACCGCCAAGCCCTAGGCTGACAAGCCGTTTAGTATATTCCTAAACATATGCCTATGACGGTAGTAATAAATTAGAATAAAGCTAAGAAGCTTGCAAGCTTCTGGCTGGCCCCGCCTACGAGCCCTCCATCTATATCCGCTTGGGATAAAAGTTCCTTTACGTTATCAGCTTTTACTGAACCTCCATAAAGGATAGGCGTCACATCAGCGATTGTTTTTCCATTTTGGAATAATCCGGAAATTTCTTTTCTGATAAATGCGTGTGCTTCTTGTGCTTGAGCAGGGGTTGCAACTTTACCTGTTCCGATTGCCCAAACAGGTTCGTAAGCTACCCAGATACGAGAAAACTGGTCGCTTTCAATAGAACCTAAACCCTCTTGGATTTGTTTTTTCAGAACCTCGAAGGTATTACCTGATTCTCTTTCAGCCAGAGTTTCTCCCACACAATACACAGCAGTAAAACCATGTTTTGTAAGATAAGAGATCTTTTGGTTACAGAATACACTTGTTTCCCCTAAGAATTGTCTTCTTTCAGAGTGGCCAACGAGTGCAAATTTAATACCTATTTCTGATAGTTGATCAGGACCGGTTTCTCCAGTCATAGCAGTGAGAGGAGCAGGGTAGATATTCTGGGCTCCGACTGCAATTTTCGAATTTTCTAATATTCGAGCAATAGCAGCCAGATGAATGGAAGAAGGAAATACAACCGCCTTTTTATTATCTGGAAGAGAAGAAGACTTTTCTTTTAGGCCGCTTGCGAGAGCCAATGCTTCCTTTTCGGAAAGATTCATTTTCCAGTTACCAGCGATAATTTTAGGGCGCATATATATTTCCTTTGATTCGTTTTAGGTTTTTTCTTTCAGAAGAGCAACAACTCCGGGAAGTTTTTTCCCTTCTAAAAATTCTAAGGAGGCTCCTCCTCCAGTAGAAACGTGAGTGATCTTATCTTCCACTTTAGCCTTATTGATAGCTGCGATGGAATCTCCTCCGCCTACGACAGTTCTGGCTTTGGACTTAGAAACCGCTTTCGCGATTGCCATGGTTCCAGGTGCGAATTTATCGAATTCGAAAACTCCCATAGGACCATTCCAAACGATCGTAGCCGCATTCTTAATTACTTTTTCGTAATTTGAAATTGTCTTAGGACCGATATCCATTCCCATCCAACCGTCCAAAATTCCCATCTTGTCTACGGTTTTAGTCTTAGCATTCGCATCGAATTTATCACCGATTACATGATCCACAGGAAGTTGAAAATCCACACCTGCGACTCCGGCTCTTTCGATAAGTTGGAAAGCTTCTACTTCGAAATCTCTTTCTACTAAGGAATTTCCAACAGGGATCGCTCTGGATTTAAGAAAGGTATAAGCCATTCCTCCGCCGATCAAAATATGATCCACTTTTTCGATCAGGTTTTTGATCACACTGATCTTAGAAGAAACCTTAGAACCTCCGATGATTGCAACGAAAGGTTTTGCAGGGCGGGAAAGTAGGGAAGAAAGTTCGGTGATCTCTTTGTACATCAACAAACCTGCAAAAGAAGGCAGAAGATGTGCAATTCCTTCCGTAGATGCATGAGCTCTGTGAGCCGCACCGAATGCATCGTTTACATAAACATCAGCAAGAGCAGCTAGGCTTTTGGAAAAGGCTGCATTATTCTCTTCTTCTTCTTTATGGAAACGTAAATTTTCAAGAACTAGGATCTCTCCATCTTTTAGTTCTTTAGAAAGTTTAACTGCATTTTCTCCGATCACGTCTTTGGAGAATATTACGGAAGTTTTAACTAAATCTTTAAAAACTTCGTAAACAGGCTCCATAGAATATTGAGGATCCGGTTTACCTTTAGGGCGGCCAAGGTGACTTGCGATCACCACCCTGGCACCTTTTTTTACCAAAAGTTCAATGGTAGGAAGTGTCTTTTCAATTCTAGTCTTGTCGGAAACTTTACCGTTTTCCAGAGGGACGTTAAAATCGACCCTCAGAAAAACTCGTTTCCCCTTGAAGTCCTCGTTTTCGAGTCTGGGTAATTGCTGCATCGATTAACCTTTTTTAGCCATGTAACGGATCAGGTCTAAAACTCTGTTAGAGTAACCCATCTCGTTATCATACCAGGAAACCAATTTAAAGAATCTGGAATTCAACTCGATACAAGCGTCCGCATCAAAGATAGAAGAAAGTGTAGAACTTAAGAAGTCGTTAGAAACAACCATCTCGTCAGTATAACCTAAAATTCCTTTCATCGCGCCTTCAGAAGCTTCTTTCATTTTTGCAGAAATTTCTTTTAGGCTGGTTTCTTTGGTAGTTCTAACAGTTAAATCCACAACGGAAACGTCTGGAGTTGGAACTCTGAAAGACATACCGGTAAGTTTTCCGTTTACTTCAGGAATACAAAGACCAACAGCTTTTGCAGCGCCAGTAGAAGCTGGGATAATGTTTTGCATTGCGCCTCTTCCACCTCTCCAGTCTTTTTTAGAAGGACCGTCAACAGTAGGTTGAGTTGCAGTAGTAGCGTGGATAGTGGTCATCAGACCTTCTTCGATTCCAAAATTGTCTAGAACCACTTTAGTGATCGGTGCAAGACAGTTAGTAGTACAGGAAGCGTTTGAAACAACATGATCCTTGCTTGGGTCATATTTTTCATTATTCACTCCCATTACAAAAGTAGGGATGTCCTTGTCTTTTGCAGGAGCAGAGATCACTACTTTTTTAGCTCCGGCTTTGATGTGTTTTTCAGCGCCGACTCTATCAGTGAATAGACCAGTAGATTCGATCACATAGTCAACTTTCAGATCTTTCCAAGGGAGTTTTTCTGGATCTCTTTCGGATACACAAAGAACTTTTTTGCCGTCTACGATAAGTGCGTCTTCAGTATGCTCAACGGTGCCGTTAAAACGTCCATGAGTAGAATCGTATTTTAAAAGATATCCTAGGTTGTCCGGAGTTACTAGGTCGTTAATTGCTACAAATTCAATATTTGGGTCTTTGATCCCTGAACGGAATACCAAGCGACCGATTCGGCCAAAACCGTTGATAGCGATTCTTGTCATTTTCTTCCCTTTATTTCCTTAATGTTATTTGATAAAACAGGAGCCTTTGGCTCTTCAAATACATGTTTTTATAACAAAACCATCCTGAAAATCCGTTTTTTGAAGAATTTTGGTACGGATTCTAATGGTTTTTGAGCGATCAAAAGGCTTAAAAGAGCGCTACGATGAAAAAAGAAGGAAGTTGGCTGGTTAAAGATCTACAGCACCTTGCCTAGGATCTTTTCGAAAGGGAGAGGACCGAAATCTCTGGAATCTATGCAGTCATCTCGGTTATCGCATAGTAGAAAGTAATTTCGATCTTCTACCGTTAGGTTGGAAAGATTGTCTCTATTAGAATAGGTCCCAGAGAATGCAGGTCTTGCATCCTTGAATTGTAAGGAGAAGTCTGATTTTTCCTGAGCCTCAGAGATTCCGTTCCTAAAAAGGACCTTGTCCTTGATGAAGATCTGGTCTCCCGATTTTCCCATGATGCGGACAAGTGTTACTTTTCCTTTTTGTGTAGGATGTTCAACTAAAACCACATCACCTAAAAACAAGGAAGAATCTCGAACGAATCGAGAGATATAAATTCTTTTTCCCTTTGGGAATGCCGGAGACATCTCTTCCGTTTCTGGAACGAAAGGAAATACAAACCAAATTCGAACTGCGGTCGCGAATAAAAATCCGACTGCAAGTGAGATCGAAATTATCTGAGCGAATTTCTTTCGATCAAATTTTTTTTCCTTCTCTCCGAACTCTTTTTTCAATGAGAACATTATAGGCTAAGGTATGAATGTATAGAAAATGGGCAAAGTAGATTTTATTTAAAAAAAAGTTGAAATATCAGATTTTCGAGGGTCATATATTCGGATTCGAAAATAAGGGAATCTTCTTCTCCTTGGAAACAAACGGCAGAAAAAGTCTAAATTCTAAACTTCAGTTATTAATTCCGCTTAGTTGTATTGTATTCACAGCATTATTCTTATTTAAGGTAGATGCAAATTCTGTCTTAGTCTCAGATAACCAAAATAAGATCGTTCAGGCCCAAGCATTCATAGACTCGGGATTCAAAAGCCAATATCTTAGCTGTAAAATATTAGAAGATCTAGGTGGATGCAAATTTTTTCCAAGCTGGCAGGTCCATTTACAAAATGGGATTTCCGGTCCATTTCCCGTAGCATTCTCTTTATATGCTTCCATATTCGGTTTATTAGGAAATTATAGTTTTCTATTTTACGTTTCTATTTTATTCTTTTGGATCGGAGTATTCTTCCTAAAATTCGAATTGGACTTGAAATGGTCTTCAATTCTTTTCTTAAGTTTTGGACCCGCTTTTTTTCATTCCGCATTATTCCCAGATTATTCGATTACATTCCTTTTAACCTGCATAGGAATTACATTTTATGCCTGCCCAGTAAAGACTAGACCACTCGGACTTTTTATAGGACTTTTTGTAGGACTCGGGTTCTTCTTTCGGCCAGAGAATACAATTTTATACTTCTTATTGGGAGTATTTCACCTGATCGAATTCATTTATAAAGGTGGATCTGAAGTTTCTACCAGAGATAAGGACAGGTTTGTTTTACTCATTGGAACAGGCATAGGAGTATTATTTTACGGAATTTTAAACTATTATTTATATGGTTCCGCTTTAGGAACGAGAATTGAGACCAATGCAGAAATTGGCTGGGATACTGGATTTGAAAAATATACTTCTCTACTCATCTTCGGAAATGGGAGAGTTGGATTTTTGCTCTTCTGTCCTTGGATTTTGCTTTGGTTGGTATACTTTTTCATTCGCTGGAAAGAATTCGAAAAATTTGAAAGAAAGCTTTATTTAGCAATTTTGATTTCCTTATTTTTAGGTGCCTATCTTGCTCCTAATGATTCCAATATAGATTGGGGAACAAGATATCTTTCTTGGCTAATCGTTCCAGTAGTCGTTTTGTTCTTCTCCCAAAAAAAATCCGAAAATGTCCCAAAGGTTATCTGGATTTTGACAGTGATCTTATTCTTAGTTACCTTATTCTTCTCTAAGATTTACTTTTTGACTCAGGAAAAACTTTCTCATGAGTATATAAAATATAATAAGTTCTTATTGGATTCGAATCCGGATATATATGTGACAACGGATTCAAGGATATCTGCATTATTTGGGCAGGAGATTTTACGTAAAAAAGTATTGAGGATAGAAGATATAGAAGATCTGCCTAGATTAACAAGACTTCTTGCTCCTAAAAAAGGATCTATATCCTTGGTGCGTTACGAGCCGATCACATTATCTCTAATCGAGACCTTAGAAAAAAATGATTCTGAAAGATTAGGAACTGAAATGGAAGATTGGTTTTTAGAATCAAGATGGACATTAGAATCCAAGCAAACTTTAGAAAAGATAGAAATTCTTAAATTTGTACGTAATTAAATTTAGATACAAGAGTAACCACACTCAAGAAATCATCCATATTTTGGACTTGTGTAGTTCAAGGAATGTTGTAAGATTGAGCTGCTATTGAGGGAAAATATATGCAAGAAGTACATCTGTCCGGAAATATATTAGAATACATGGGTAAACGTCCTATCTTTAAAGATGGGGTGTTTTTAGCTCCAGGTTCTTTGGTAGTAGGGGATGTAGTGATCGGGAAAGATTCCTCTATCTGGTTCCAAACATTGATTCGTGGAGATGTGAATTATATTCGTATTGGAGACAATGTAAATATACAGGACATGACAGTTGTCCATGTTTCCAGAAACACTCATCCAGTAGAGATTGGAGACAACGTCTCTGTAGGTCATAGAGCTGTTCTTCACGGATGCAAACTTAAAAATAATTCATTCGTAGGAATGGGCGCGATCATCATGGACGGAGTGGAGCTCGGAGAATACTCGTTCGTGGCTGCAGGTGCAATGATTACCCCAGGTAAAATCATCCCTCCTGGAGTGATGGTAATGGGATCTCCTGCAAAAATTGTAAGAGATATTACGGAAGAAGAAAGGAATCTGATCGAGAGAACGGCTGTAAATTACGTTAACTATAAGAACAATTATTTGGAAGATTTTTCCTATAGGATCAGTATAGTTTAATTTTCCAAAATTTTCCTATACGTTTAGGGAATATGCAGAATACTTTACTATGTGGGCGAATCAAAATTTCCGGGAGTATATCTAAGAGGGACAGGGGTCATTGGTTGGCCTCTGGCTTCTTTGTTATTATTATTAAAGAATAAATTTGGCGGCTTCCAAGTATTTGTAGAACCGTACAAATTACAAAAATCAGAAATACCTCAGATACTCTCTTTACTCGAAAAAGGTGGGGTCATAGTAGACGATGGTTCCAATGGGGTCCGGAACTTTTTCCCAGAATGGATCTCTAAACAAGATGCATTGTCCGGGTCTCTTGTGGTATGTGATTCTTCTCCGCCTGGAGTTGCAGACAAAAGAAAATCTGAATACTCAGAACCAATTTACGATCAGATCAAAATTTTTATCGCTCAGGGAAGTGAACATTCTTTCGGGCCTCAGTTTTTGTATCCGGAAAGTTCTCCACTTTTAGAAAAAAATCCGCCTAAATTCATACATGTCTCTACATGTAATACTCATACGTTAGCCGGAATACTTAGGCCCTTCTACTCCGAAAGACCACAAGAGCTAACAAATATATTAGAAGAGGCTGACTTTTTTGTGATTCGTCGAGATGCGGACATGGCAAAAAATGATCCTCACGTGACAGGACCTTTACTTGTTCTTCCTGAATCGCCAACGGGCACCCATCATGGAAGATTATTGAACGAAGTATATTCTGATTTGGGATTTAGTATTAAATTGGGATCTTCTTCCGTAACGATAAATTCACCTTATATGCACTTGATCCGTTTCCATCTCAGATTAAAAAGAGAGATCAGTAAGGAATGGTTGGTTTCTAAGATCAATAATGATCCTTTCTTAAGTATAACTGAACTTGTTTCTACAAACTCAATCTTCTCCTCCGGAAGAGATCGCGGATTATATGGCAGAATTTTCTCTCATGCAGTATTTCCTCTCTCCGCATTGGAAGTGAATGGAAAAGAAGTGCGAGGATATGCTGCGACACCTGGGGATTCGAACGTGCATATTTCAAGTATCTATGCGGTTTATAAAGGATTGGGACTTTCTTGGGGTCCAGAAACAGAAGCCTTTTTAGCCGGAATTGTCTTGAAAGAAGTTTAGAACTTCATAGAAATATCCAGACAGTTTTGATCTTTTTTCATTGATCGCATTTGATATATTGAAAAAGATGTTTAATATATTGACAAGTTCACAAAAATCCAGCTGCAGAGGTAGGAATTCCTAATGAAAGCAAATAATATCTTAGAGACGATCGGTAATACTCCACACGTAAAAATCAACCGACTTTTTGGATCCAAATACAATGTATATTCTAAATTAGAGCGTAGCAATCCAGGCGGTTCTATCAAGGATCGTATCGCGCTTTCTATGATCGAGGACGCTGAAAAAAGCGGAAAACTCACTAAGGATACAGTAATCATCGAGCCAACTTCCGGAAACACTGGAATTGGTTTAGCTCTTGTTGCGGCAGTAAAAGGATACCGTTTGATCCTGGTTATGCCTGAGTCTATGAGTGTGGAAAGAAGAAGAATTATGGCTGCTTACGGCGCGGAATTCGATCTTACTCCTCGTGAAAAAGGAATGCCTGGAGCAATCGAAAGAGCAAAACAACTTGTTTCTGAAAATCCAAAAGCTTGGATGCCTCAACAGTTCGAGAACGAAGCAAATATTAAAGTACACGTTGAAACCACTGCAGCAGAGATCCTAAAAGATTTCCCTAACGGAGTAGATGTTCTAATCACTGGAGTAGGAACAGGTGGACATATCACTGGAGTTGCTAAAGTTTTAAAGGAGAAGTTCCCTAAAACTAAAGTATTCGCAGTTGAGCCAGAAGCTTCTCCTGTAATTTCCGGAGGAAAACCTGGACCACACCCAATCCAAGGAATTGGAGCTGGATTCATTCCTAAAAACTTACACACTGATCTACTAGACGGAGTAATCCAAGTTTCTAAGGATGAGGCTTTTCAATATGCACTTCGTGCAGCAAAAGAAGAAGGAATTTTCTTAGGAGTATCTTCCGGTGCATCTCTTGCAGCGGTTGCTAAAAAACTTCCTGAACTACCAGAAGGATCTACAGTTCTTACATTCAACTATGATACTGGAGAAAGATACCTTTCTATCGAAGGACTTTTCCCAGTTCCTTCTAACGGCTAAGATTAGAATACAATCTATCGTTTTTAAGATCCCGGCCGTAAAACGTCGGGATTTTTTATGTACGAACTTTTCGCACAATGTTCTTCGTGCGAATCTTCATTGTTTGTCATAAAAGTATTGTAATAAATTACTTGCCTTTCAAATTAAATCGAACATCTGTGCGAAAAAGTGGGAAAATAAACAATTCGGTATCAAAGGAAAAAGTAAACAGATGTTCAACCGTTTGAAAATATTAAAACAAATTAATGAATTAGATGCGGAGAAGGATGCACAGAAGATAGTGTTTCTTTCTGGAAGTTATGATTTCCCTCAGGATGTGGAGATCTCACTTGCTATTTCCTTCTTCAGGACTTTTGCAATTCCTTCTATTTCTAAAATATTAAATACAACCAAACGATTCGAAGTTGCAGGACAAAAAAGATACGATGATACCGCGTTGATCCTGGCAGAATTTATAGAGAATGGACTGGATAGTGAAAGAGGAAGAGAGGCCATGAGAAGGCTAAACCAGATTCATAAAGAATATAATATCAAGAATGAAGATTTTCTCTATACTCTTACAACTTTCATATTTGAGCCGGATCGTTGGAACCAAAAGTTCGGTTGGAGAAAAAGTACAGAAAAAGAAAGGTTAGCCAACTTCTATCTTTGGAAAAGGATCGGAAAAATGATGAATATCAAAAATATTCCGGAAACTTACGAAGAAATGTTGGAGTTCAATCTAAAATTCGAAAAGGAAAACTTCTACCGAACTAAAGACTCAGAACAAGTCGCGCTCGCAACGATGAAGATCGCTTCTGCTAGAATTCCAAAAATTCCCGGTTTGGAATATTTGGTTTATAATGCAGTGTATTCTCTTATGGACAATCCTCTTAGAGAAGCAATGGGATTTCCGAAAGCAAATCCGATCGTAGCTGGTTTGACCTACACAGTTTTGAAACTTAGAGCATTCTTTCTTAGATATTTTTGGCCACCTAGAAAAACTCCTTATTACGTGACCAAAAGAAATAACCCTACATATCCAAATGGATATTTGATTGAAGAGTTAGGACCACATTAGAAAAATACGGAAGGGCTCGGTTTATTGCCCGTTCCGAAATGTCCGTCCTAGTACTTGTAGAATCTCCAACCAAAGTTAAAACAATCTCTTCCTATTTGGGAAAAGATTATAAGGTACTCGCGACCTTCGGACATATTTTAGATCTTCCTGCTGACCGGATCGGGATCAAGATAGAAAAAGATTTCGAGCCAGAGTATGTTCCTCTCAAAGGCAAAAAAAAAATACTGTCTTCTATTTTAAAAGAAGCAAAGTCTCATTCTTCTATACTTATAGCAACTGACCCGGATAGAGAAGGAGAGTTTATAGGATATATCCTGGCCCAAAAATTAGGGAAGAAGGCAAACATCTCCCGAATTCGTTTCCAAGAAATCCAGAAGGACAAAATTTTACAGGCAATCTCAGAACCGGACAAGATCGATCTGGATCTAGTCGATTCTCAAAAAGCCAGAAGGATCTTGGATAGATTGATTGGATATAAAGTCAGTCCATTTTTATGGAGAGCAGTAAGCGGAGAAGGTCTGTCAGCAGGAAGAGTGCAGTCAGTCGCTCTAAAATGGATTTGTGAAAGAGAAGAAGAGATCCGGAGTTTTATTCCAGTCACCACTTGGCTTGTTTCTGCGACAGTATTCTTTGGATCTGGAGAAAATGATAAGATCATTTTTTATCCTAAAAGAGATGTATTTTCTACTCAAAAAGAAGCTTCTCAATTCTTAGATTCTATATTAAAAAAAACGAAAGTATTGAAAATTACAGAAGAAAAAGAGAAGTTAGGAGAAACTTTACCTCCACCTCCTTTTACTACTGCAACCTTACAACAGGAAGCATTCAGGATCTTAAAATTTCCCGCTTCCAAAACAATGAAACTGGCCCAGGAATTATATGAAGGAACAGATCTAGGGAAAGGAAGATCCCAAGGACTGATCACTTATATGAGAACTGATTCAGTTCGGATGGGAGAAAACGCTATTGATTCTATCCGCGGAAAGATTTCTTCTAAATTTGGAAAAGAATTCGTATCAGAGAAGGCCCAAACTTACAGGCTGAAAAAAACAAAGGGGAAATCCCAGGATGCTCATGAAGCGATCCGACCAGTGGATGTATTTTTAGAACCTTCTTTTGTATTTGAAGTTGCCGATCGTAATCTAAGTAGAGATTCCAAAAAATTATACGAACTGATTTGGAAACGAGCCATTGCTTCTCAAATGAAACCTGAAACTTGGAAAAGATTAAGATTCGAGGCAAGCGGAGGAGGAGAACATTGGGAAGGAGAAAAACTTTTTACAATCGATCCTGGTTATAAGAAGATCTATAATGTAAGTTCAGACATTCTTCCTACCTGGAAAAAGGGAGAAACTTTGACTCCTGACCCTTGGGAGATCCAGGAAAAAACAACGGAACCTCCTCCCAGATATACAGAAGCAAGTCTCGTTTCCAAATTAGAAAAAGAAGGAATTGGCAGGCCTTCTACATTTGCTTCTATCTTGGAAACATTATACAAAAGAAAATACGTATACTCTGAAAAAGGAAAATTATATTCGGAAACTCTTGGAGAAAGGGTAAATGCATTCTTGCAGGCTGCTTTTGCAGATCTATTCAGGGAAAAATTCACATCTGAAATGGAACAAAAATTGGATTCTATTGCTTCTGGAGAAGAAAGTAGATCCAAGGTACTCTCAGAATTTTATTCTATCTTAGATTCTCAATTAAAGAAAACGAATATAATTGCGATCAATAAGCAGTTAAAAGAAAAGCTTAAAACTCCTAAATACGGAATTTGCCCTGTATGTAAAGAGGGAGAGAGAGTTAGGAAAAAGTCCGCAAAGAAAAAAGAATATTATATCTGCTCTCGATTCCCCGCCTGCGATTATGCGGAATATCTCTGATTATTTTCTTTCTGTAACTGCGACCCAGGTGCCATTTTTATTTTCTGCTTCTACCTTACGATCGTATAGATCAGAAAGTCTCGCAGAAGTGAATGCTTCCTTGATATCGCCTGAAAATAGAATTTTGCCTGATTTTAGGAGAGCTGCATTTTCGTAAAATGGAGGGATCTCGTCGATCCTGTGAGTGATATAGATGGAAGTGAAGTTGCGATTCTTTTTATATTCATCTAAGAAGTCTATGAATTCTTCCCTGGCAGTTAGATCTAATCCAGAGCAAGGCTCATCTAAGATCACAAATTCTGGAGAAGTGCACATTGCTCTTAAGAAAAGTACCTTCTTCTTTTCTCCTGATGATAAAGTGCGGAATAATTGATTTCTTTTAGCGCCGAAACCGTTCTCTTCTAAAATTCGTTCTGCTTCTTTTTCTTCCCAGGCATTTGATTCTCTATAAAAACCTATGGTGTGAAAAAATCCAGTGAGAAGAACATCATAAACAGTAAGACTTTTTTGGAGTGCACTTTCTTGTTGGGAAGAATCTAAGATACCAATCTTATTTCGTAAGATCTGAAGAGGAGTTTCTCCAAAAGTTTCTCCGAATAGATTGATCCTACCCGCAGTCGGCCAAACAGAACCATAGATCAAATTTACAAGTGTAGTTTTTCCGGCACCGTTACGGCCTAATAGAACCCAATGTTCTCCGGAATTGATCTGAAAATCGATTCCATCCAGAATTGGAGTTCCGGATCTATAAAACTTAATTCCGTGTAAATTGAGCAGATTATTGGATTCAGTTTTCTTCATTCGCGATCTCGTAGGCCTTAGCTAATTTTTCGCAGGTCTCTTCGAATTTTGCCTTATCATCTAACTGGAATTTTTTTAGTATACTCGAGTCAGCTGCATAGTAACTGGTTTTTTTATCCAGATAATCGCACATCATATTTGCGACGTATACAGAATCAACTAAATCCGTATAAATCGTGTTAGTCGCCATGAAGGCTCTATGATGAAATTCGATCATATGAACAAGGTCTGGAGGGAAGTCCCATTTTCTAGCGAGCATAGCTCCTAGAGTTGGATGAGAAATACCTGTAGAAATTTCTTCTAAGATCGTGGAATTGGAAAGATCCCTATTCTTTTGGTAAGATGCCAAACGTTTGAATAATGTTGGATCTAATGAAAGCAAAATGAATTTTCCTAAATCATGGAGTAAGGCACCGACTGCTGCGATATCGGAAAGTTTTCCGAGTCCTGCTCTTTGAGAAACCTGCCTCGCGAAAAAACTCGCAAGGTTGGAATGGTTCCATACTTCCTGAAGTTTGGAATATCTTCCTTCCATGATCTTTCGTACACCTGATACATACAAAAGATTTCGGACGTTCTTCAGCCCCACAACCTTAACAGCTTGGACGATCGTATTCACCTTATTCCTACTCGCGAAACCTGCCGAGTTAGAAAGTTTTAGAAGATCCGCACTGATCGCAGGGTTTCTTTCTATCTCGTTAGCAATAACTCCTAAATCGGAATCAGGATTATTACAAAGATTTATTATTCGTGTCAGAGTATGAGGAAGAGGGGGAAGTCCATCTACTTCTGACAAAATTCTGTCCTTTAGTTTAGTAGCCACATCCAATGGAACGATTTGTTTAGGGATCACTAAGGTAGCTCTTGTGATCTTACCATCAGTTTCTATCTTAAATTTATCAGAACCTATTCCTGAGTTTTTTAATAATAATTGTATGAGAACAAGTCCGAGGCCCGCGCTCTCTTGGCTATCCGCCATGGAAAGAAATGCATCTGATAGATCATTGAACTTACTTGCGGATTCTAATCTTGCTTTGATCCTTTCTGATTCTTGTGGAAGAAGTGCCGAATCATTCTCAATCAAAAAAATCAGATTCTGGTTCATGATCTTTGCGCGAAGACGGACAGATAGATTAGAACCTTTGAGTATCTTCTCCTGCTCATCCCATTTATGAATGATATCTTCTAGAAAACGTTTCATCCCTTTATTATAATGAGATGCCTCGTTAATATTCAGCCCCTCACTAAGGAAGAAAAGCCTCTTGGCGTTCGCTTTATTCGCGTTCATCAAAAGTTCTTTCAGAATGGTAGAAACCACTTCCGTAAGAAATAATCTGTCCAGGTTTCCCAAAACCTGAAGTAGCAGAAGATAGATCTGCTGATGATCCTCGTCCGAAATAAATCTATATTCCAGTTCGATATCTTTTCCAGAGACCAGGGTTTCCGTAAGTTCCGTCGGATTTAGCATTCCCTCAAATTTGGGTCTAAACTCCCTTGTCGCAAGAAAAAAAATGCGCTCCATTTTTCGAATTGGGCACCTGTTTGTCCGGGGAAAACCTAAAATATCATATGGGGGCCGGAAATGGAGAAGGAGCCAAAAAAATCAGAACAAGCATCCGAAAAATTCGGAGAGGATTTACAGGAAGAACTCAGATTTTTTCTGGAAAATCGATTGGATGGGCTTTTGGACGAGGCGGAGAAGTTCAGGCAAACCAAACAATCCTACAGAAAGACAAGGTCCAAGTTTTTGAGAAAGGAGCCTAATCCAGAAAAAAACCAGGGATTTTTGCCTTTTCTCTATTCCATTTCCAATCAGAGGGAGGGGAACAGCGAGGAGCCGGAGTCTAAAGTTTCAGGGGATGAATCTTGAAATGAGACCAACCCCAGATTATTTTCTCATTAGCTAAATAAAGATGGACATTTGGATGAAACGATTCATGGTAGAGACGAATGGATAGCAACTTCTTCTTCGAAGAGGCTCCTGAGGACTCGGAGAGTCGGGATATCTTAGATATCATGGACTCCTATCGGTACATGAACTCCTCTTACTTTTTCGATTTTATATCGGATGGAAGATGGGATCATGGAAAAGGTTGGGTGGAGAAAAACATCGACCGAGGACAATGGACCACAAGATTCGTTCCGGGCAGTATAGATCGATACCGTAGACCAGGATCTGGTCAAAGTCCCTGAGAACAAAAAAAAGGACCCAAATTTAGGGTCCTTTTTTATTAGCCAGGCTTGAAGCCGCGACTTTAAGCTTAGTTCACTAATTTCAAACCGTTAATGTCTATAATCTTACGATAGACTAGTTTATTCTTCTCTTTTTGAGGATTGAAGATCAAAACTACAACCTTATTAAAAGTAAAATATCCAGGGCGATACTCAGTGTAGTGGTGAGAGAATATCGTAGATTTATATTTAGCATTGTATACGGTATAAGTGTGTTTGCTCAAAGTATCATGCTTTTGTTTTTGAAGATCTTCTGCAGTCTGAGGGACAAAGTTACTGATTAGAACTTTGTCTTTTGCAGGACCTTCTTCTCCATAAAGAACGATAGGAAGTGCATCCTTAGGATTGTTAGTAAGATAATGAACTAGAGTGTCCAGATTCGGGTTAGGGAATTTTACTTTTTCTCCTCTCGCGATCTTTTCGTCGTAGTTCTTCTTCACTTCTCCGTATTTCTTCTCTCCCCAAACATTTTTACTGTCTAGTTTAACTGGAACAAGGTTCTGGAAGTTTACAACCTTAGTTTCTTCTTCCACATCGTATTGTCTCCATTTAGGAAAAGGCACAAGCTCTCTGCGATCATCTACTCTGGAAAGAGGAGTTTCATTTACTGCTAAAATATAAATGGAGAAGTTTGCTGGGTCAAAGTCTCTGTTCTCGAGTTCAACCATTACGTCCATGAACTCGCCTTTTCCGTTATCCGCATGTCTACGGAAGAAGGAAACTTCTTTGACTAAGAGTCTATCATCGTAATACGCGAGTGGATAATATTCCACTCCTTCGGAACCTTTACTTTCCTTCTCTGCATTGTTTTGGCCGGAAACGCCATTTCCCAAAATTAAGAATAAAAGGATAAAAGAAAATTTTGCGACGGATTTCATGCGATTTATTGTCCCAGTACGGTTCTTCATATTGAATATCGACTTACAAGCCCCGAAACTTAGCCGTTCTTCTCGTTTTCCTTAAAAAAATGAGAAGAATTCTGCCTCGGGCGGAGAATGGATCGATTCTATCTAAACTAGGAAATTTAGTCCAGCGGATTAAAAGTTTAAGAAAAGCCTAAGGGATTAGGCTTTTTTGATATGATTTTTGTCGTCTACGAGAACGACTTGGGGTTTATAACCTTTTGGCAGGTCCTTTTCTTCCAAGGAGCCGTAGGAAATGATAATTACCTTGTCTCCTTTCATTCCGAGACGGGCAGCAGCGCCGTTCAAACAGATCTCTCCAGAACCTCTTTTGCCTTCGATCAGATATGTCTCGAATCTGGATCCGTTGTTTACATTCACAACAGAAACTTTTTCGTAAGGAAACATTCCAGCGGCATCTACCAAATCCATATCTACCGTCAGGCTTCCCTCGTAATTGAGGTCCGCGTCGGTTACAGTGGCTCTATGGATTTTACCTTTACAAACAGTGATGAGCATTCGTGTTTACTCGCTAAAAAGTACCTTAAATATTTTGCCCGAGATATTCAAAAGCGTTTTTCTCTTAAAGAAATGGATTTTAGTGTTAATAGTTTCTTTGCTAAACTTAATTTCCGAGAAAAGGGGAGTAATCACGTAATTCTCATATAAATTCGGATACACTCTATTTTCGTCGTAAACACTTCCTTTGAAATTTTCCAGAACCTTACGAAGAATTCTTTTTTCTTGGCGGTTCAGGTCTATCTCGTCCTCATGCTCGGTTCCGACCCAGGTTAATAAATAACCCGAGATCCCGGTCTCGGTCAATTTTGGGGTCACATCTATTAGACGATTTTCTTTCAGGTGAAGAAGTGCCTGATTCAATTCCATCGGATACGGAGAATCTTCCAGATGGATATATTTTTGCTCCGTAATCACTTTGGCGTATTTTTGAAAGAATACCCCATCAGAAAGATAAACCAGTTTTGCTAGTTCCTGACGGTTTCTTCCTCGCGGAGATCTTTGGAGTATAAAGGAGATGACTTCGAGCAGCTTTTCCATAAATAATACGAGTGTGCAGGCTTTTTCCCTGAAAAATCCCCTTCCATACGAAGATTACGTCCTCTTCCAGGAAAAGTCCCGGGAAAATAGAAGGGAATCGATTCTATTTTTGGAACACCCTCTTACGATTACCGGGGGGATCAATTATAATATCGACAATCTTCTCCGAAATGAGGACTTCCTTTCTGAGCACGGTATCTCTCTCCAATACATAAAAAGAGGAGGGGATTATACCGCTCATGAGCCAGGACAGATCGTTGCCTATGTACATTTGGACTTAAAAAAAAGAGAAATTTCCATCTCGGAATTTTTGGACGGGGTCCTTGAATCCGCAATTTATTCCACTAAGAAAGTTTGGGATTTGGATCTTGTAAAAAATCCGAATGCACCAGGGCTTTATCTGTCTACTTCTCCCAATCGCAAAATTCTTTCTATGGGAGTTCTATTTAAGTCCTGGTTTACCAGTTACGGGATTGCGCTCAATGTTTCTAACGATTTTTCCGCCTTTCAGTGCATCCACCCGTGCGGGCAGGACTGGAAATCAATGATTTCAGTTTCTCAGCTTGGACTTCCAAGCGGAGAAGATAAAAAGAAGGAATGGATCCGCACTTTTCAGTCCAAATTCCTGGAAAATTTAAAGCCAATCAGAGACAGTATTCGCGCCTAAATTGATTTTTATTCTTTAGAAAAAAGCCGAAATCGGCCGATTTTTAATAGAAGAGAGGTTCTCAGGTGCAAATTTTCAAACATATTCTATTTTTCATTTTAGCACTTTTGGTTTGCGAAGGGATCGCTGCCGGAGCCTCTGCATGGTCCTTTCTGGAATCTTCTCTTGCTTCTTTTGAGCAGATCAAAAATCTTTCGGACCAAAGAGCCAGAGATACAATCGGCGCCATCTCTAAATCTAGCGAAGGAAAATTAAGCAAAGATAGATTAGAAGATCTGAATTTTGCATTCACAAGACTTGTGAAAGTGACTTCGGGAGATAAAGAAGGATTTATTATTTCTGAGATCAGCATGACCGATGATTCAGGGGTAGTTCTTGCATCATCTAACGAAGATTATGTGTCTGATCCGAGAGCAAAAAGAAAACCAGAGCCTAAGTTTTTATCTACTAATTATACTGCTGCTCATCATTTAAGAAAATGGCAAATAGGAACTCCAATCCTTTTGGGAGAAAAGAATACATTCCAGGATGATAAACTGATGCAGATCGTTTCTCCTTATTTTCCTGAAATTTCTGAACCGAGCGTTCTTCTTTCCATGGCAGTGTATCATCCTGAAAAATTGGAAAGAGTAGCTTCTCTTCATATGAAATATGAAAGAGGGAATTTTGCACATTTTGTGAAGATACAAACTGAACTATTTTGGTGGACCTTACAGAATAATGCGATTATCGCTTTGATCTGTGCCCTTATATTAGGATTTTCTCACCTACTTATTAAGAGTGTTCGCAGTTCTTTTACTCAGGATGGAAAGTATATTGCAGAATATCCATCGGCTCCTCCTTTATGGGAGAAGGTTGACTTTGCACAAACCCAAGGGCCTATTCGTTGGAGAGAAAATGTTTCTTCTCCTTCTTACCAAAGCCAAAACCCAGCGCCAGTTTCTCAGAGCCATGTTCCAGCGGCTCCTGTGGCATCGGCTCCTTCTACTGCGCAAGCAGTCAATCGTGAGAAAGCGGAAATTATAGACGCTATTTATCTAGGATAAACTTTTTTGGAAATTCATACTACAAAACTGGGACATATATTAAAGGTAACTCCGAAAGGGGTTCTTGATTCCTATTCTGCATTTGACCTGGTGCGCTTTATCAAAACTCGCTGGGAAGAAGGGGAAAGACTTGTACTAGTCAATTCCCGTTTTGTAGAATATATAGAAGAAGACGGAATTTCTGCGCTTGTGGAATTGAAAAACTTTTTCGAAAAATTCGGCGGCAATATTGCGTTCAGCGATTGGAATGAAGAAGGTTTACTTGTTTTGGGATTATTCGGTCTGAGCAAGAATTCGAACTTCTTTAAACATGAGAAAGACGCAGAGATTTGGCTTTCTTCTTTGAAAATTGAAGATAGAAGAACTTTGTCAGAAAAGTCGGAAAGTATTTCTTCTCTCAGACAAACTAAACCTATTCAATTTTATTCAAGTTCTTCTAGTATCAGTAAGTCTGACGTATATGTTCCTGAGATTAGCACTGTTCCGATCCCTGGACAAGAGCCAGTTGAGAAGACTAAGATCGGAAAAGATCTGGATAATACTTTGGAGCAAGCACGTAATATCCAAGAAAGGATCCTATACTGCGAGTCTTGTAGAGCAAGACTTAGGATAAAAACTCTTGGTCGTCATCAATGCCCTAATTGCGGAATTCAGTTTGACGTGAGTCGCACCGGTGGAGTTCGATACTTGGAGAAACTATTAGGTTAGTTTCAGTATGACGGAAACACCGACCACGTAGGATCTCTTGTCCCAAGCAGCCAGAAGAAGTTTCGCTCTTTCTTTTTACACCCTCATTTCTAGAATTTTAGGAGTGTTCCGGGACCATTTTATGGCCGTGTCTTTCGGGACAGGCACAGTGGCCTCTGCATTTTCAGTCGCTTATAGATTACCAAATATGTTCCGAAACCTATTGGCAGAAGGAACTCTTTCTCAATCCTTTATGCCATTATATTCTGATGCGGAGAAGGACGGAGTAGTCGCCGCTCGGAAGATGAGTGGGGCTGTATTAAGTTTTCTTTTTGTAATCCTTCTAAGCTTCGTAGTAATCGTATTTACATTTTCTCCATTTGCACTTCCTATCCTTGTTGGAGGAACACCTGAATATTCGGGGCTTGTAGTAGAGCTGACCTATATTCTATTTTTCTTAATCGTCACTGCGAGTTTGTCCTCTATCTATATGGCGATCTCAAACGTCAAAAATAGATTTTTTGTTCCTTCTCTTTCTCCAATCATTCTGAACTTAAGTTACCTTACTGTTTTCTTAGGGATTTTCCCTTTTGTTGATTGGGAACTTTTGACGAAGGTAAGAGTTCTTTGTTTTGCGATTGTTGGAGGAGGGATCATACAATTAGGTGTCCAAGCCTGGTATGTTTCCAGAAATGGAGAAGGCCCTATATTCTCCCTGAATTATAAACATCCAGCTATTTCAAAAATATTTAAACTGATGTTACCGGCGGCAGTCGGAGGTGGATTTTACCAGCTTGGGCTTTTGGTGGATATATTTTTAGCAAATTATGTGCAGAATACAAATCCAGGCTTAGGCGCTGTCGTTAGTTTGGATTATGCTCAGAGACTAGTGCAACTTCCTACAGGTATTATAGGTGTTGCACTTGCGACTACAACTTTGCCTGCGTTACTTTCTTCCTTAAAACAAAATAAACATTCTGAGGTTCCTAAGGAAATGTTAGGAGTTTTGGGATTTGCGGGATTTTTAACTGCACCTGCTGCTCTCGGCATTGGGATCTTGGCCGGGCCGATCTTGGACTCCATTTATTATGGAGGAAGATGGGATCATTTAGCTACGGAGACCACGATCTTACCTTTAGTTTTTTATTCATTAGCAGTTCCATTCTATAGTATGAATAAGGTTTTGATCTCTACGTATTATGCATTCCAAGACACAAAAACTCCTTTAAGAGTACAAGCATTCACTTTTTCTCTGAACCTGATATTGAACTTTTCTTTAATATTTTTCTTAAAACATTCTG